>NZ_LJBR01000270.1 GCF_001282115.1 Streptomyces sp. NRRL B-24085
ATCCAGGGGATGCGGGAGCGGGCGCTGCTGGTCGGGGCGGTGTTCTCGGTGCGGGGCGGCCCCGGGGGGACGGACGTACGGCTGCGCGTACCGGTCCCGGCGGTGGTGCGCTGATGGCCCCGCCGACCCGTGTCCTGCTCGCCGACGACCACACCCTCGTACGACGGGGGGTCCGGCTGATCCTGGAGGGGGAGCCGGACCTGACCGTCGTGGCCGAGGCGGGGGACGGTGCCGAGGCGGTCGAGCTGGCACGCGCGCGTGAGGTCGATCTCGCCGTGCTGGACATCGCGATGCCGCGGATGACCGGGCTGCAGGCGGCCCGTGAGCTGTCCCGGCGGCTGCCGGACCTGCGGATCCTGATCCTGACGATGTACGACAACGAGCAGTACTTCTTCGAGGCGCTCAAGGCCGGGGCCAGCGGATACGTGCTCAAGTCAGTCGCCGACCGGGACCTCGTCGAGGCGTGCCGGGCCGCCGTGCGCGGTGAGTCCTTCGTCTACCCCGGGGCCGAGCGGGCCCTCGTCCGCTCCTACCTGGACCGCTTGCACCGGGGTGACGACCTGCCCGCGCGGGCCGTTACCGAACGCGAGGAGGAGATCCTCAAGCTCGTCGCCGAGGGGCACACCACGAAGGAGATCGGCGAGCTGCTGTTCATCAGCGCGAAGACGGTGGAGCGGCACCGGGCGAACCTGCTGCACAAGCTGGGGATGCGGGACCGCCTGGAGCTGACCCGGTATGCGATAAGGGCCGGGCTCATCGACCCCTGAGCCGGGCCTGCGGGTGGGAGCCGCGGCGCCTGCGCACGACGTACGCGCCCGCGAGGCCGACCCCGCCGAGGGCGAGGGCCGCCCCGATCGCCCGCTCGAAGCCGGCCGGACCCACACTGCCCCCGGAGCCGCCCTGGACGCCGAGCGTCGGCAGCGGTGTGACGAGAGGTGTGGCGGGCGTGGCGGGAGGCGTGGCGACGCTCACGGCGGCGTCCCGTCGCGGCAGCGCCTCACAGGCGATGCCGTCATCCCGGCCGTGGTCCTCGTCGAGCCGGTCGGGGTCGGAGCGGTCGAGGTCGAACTGCGCCTGCGCGTCCTCCTGGTAGGCGAAGTCCGCGCAGTCCAGGTCGCCTGCGTGGGCGACACCGGTCAGCGGTCCGGCGATGGCCAGGACGGCCAGCGTGGCGCCGGTGAGCGTGGTGCGTATTCCCATGGGTCGTGCCTTTCGGGCGGGGCCGGAACAGCCGTCACCGCGAATCTAGGGACGCGCCCGGCGTCCGGCCCGTGGAGCTGGGCCGAACGGGCGCGCGTCTCACAGCAGCGCTTCCCAGTCCTCGTCGAAGTCGGCCGGGTTCAGCAACAGCAGGTCGGCCGGCTCGGCCGGGGCCCGCAGGGACTGTTCCGTCCAGATGCACTTGCCCGTGGGTGTGTAGCGGGCGCCCCAGCGGGTGGAGAGGGCCGAGATGAGCTGGAGGCCCCGGCCGCCCTCGTCGGTGTCCGCGGCGTGCCGGATGCGGGGCATGGTCTGGCTGCCGTCGTAGACCTCGCAGACCAGTTCGGTGGTGTGCAGCAGACGCAGCCGGACCGGGCCGCGGGCGTGCCGGACGACATTGCCCACCAGTTCGCTGACCAGGAGTTCTGTGGTGGGGGACAGGTCGTCCAGGCCCCAGGCCGTGAGCTGTTCGCGGACGTGGCGGCGGGCCAGGCTCGCCGTCCTAGGGTCGTCGGGCAGGGCCCAGGCGGCCATCCTGTCGGCCGGCAGCGCGTGCAGCCGGGCCACCAGGAACGCCGCGTCGTCGGCCGCCTGCTGGTCCGCCGGCAGCAGACCGGCCGTCAACGTGTCGCACAGCCGTTCAAGGTCCACGGCGGTCCCGTCGGCGTGGGCGGCGCCCAGCAGCCGGGCCAGCTCGGCCATGCCCTCGTCGATCTCCCGCGTCGCCGACTCCACCAGCCCGTCGGTGTACAGCACGAGCAGACTGCCCTCGGGCACCTCCAGCTGGGTCGTCTCGAACGGCGGCTTGGCCGCGCCCAGCGGGGGATCGGCGTCCGGTGCGGGGAAGTGCACGGTTCCGTCGGGCCGTACCAGGGCGGGCGGCGGGTGGCCGGCCCGGGCGACGGAGCAGACCCGGGTCGTCGGGTCGTAGAGCGCGTACAGACAGGTGGCGTACGACGCCTCGCTCATGCCGCCGACGATGTCGTTGAGGTGGCCGAGGATCTCGTCCGGTGCCAGCTCCAGGTCGGCCAGGGTGTGCACCGCTGTGCGCAGCCGGCCCATGGTGGCCGCCTCCGGCAGGCCGTGGCCCATCACGTCCCCGACGACCAGCGCGACCTGCCCGCCGGACAGCGGGATGATGTCGTACCAGTCGCCGCCCACGTCGGCGCCCTGTCCGGCCGGCAGGTAGCGGGCGGCCGCCGTGCAGGCGGGCAGGTCGGGCAGCGCCTGGGGGAGCAGGCTGCGCTGGAGTTCCCGGGACCGGGTGTGCTCGGCGTCGTAGAGCCGGGCCCGCTCCAGGGACTGGGCGACGAGGGCGGTGATGGTGGTGAGCAGGGCGCGTTCCTCGTCGTCGAGGAGCCGGGGCCGGTCGAAGGAGACCACGCAGACGCCGAAGGTGTGCCCGGACGCCGTCAGCGGCAGGAACGCCCAGGACTTCTTGTCGCCGAGGGCGGGGAAGTCGGCCAGTTCGGGATAGCGGGTGGCGTACTCGCGCGCCGAGGAGAGGAACAGCGGGAGTCCGGAGGCGATCGTGTCCCAGGCGGGGTCGCCGGTCGCCGCCCGGCGGCGGCTGTCGAGGAGGGCCACGAAGTCCCGGGGGTAGCCGACCGCGCCCACGTGGTGGAGCCGGTCGCC
This sequence comes from Streptomyces sp. NRRL B-24085, assembly GCF_001282115.1. GTDB lineage: Bacteria > Actinomycetota > Actinomycetes > Streptomycetales > Streptomycetaceae > Streptomyces. The sequence goes on from NZ_LJBR01000270.1 coordinate 2,836, forward strand.
CTCGCTGACCTGGACCATCAGTCCTGAGGCGGCGAACGGCGGCAGTACCCGGCGGGCGACCGCCTCCACCACGTCCCGGGAGGTCGTGGCCTTGGCGAGTTCCGTGGTCAGTTCCGCGATCCGCACCGCCCGCTCGGCCGCGGCCCGTTCCGCCGCCTGCCGCTCCTGCGCCAGCCGGCGCTTCTCCGTGACGTCCTGGAAGTACAGGGTGCGGCCGTCGGGCCCCGGCACCAGGCGTACGTGCAGGCGCCGCCGACAGTCCGCGATGTACACGTCGAACCCGGCGGACTTGTCCTCGGCCCCGGCCTTCAGACAGCTCTCCTTGAGACCCGGGACCTGACGGGTGGCCGGCAGGTCCCACAGCAGGCGTCCGAACAGCTCCTCCTCGGAGAAGCCGAGGAAGCGTTCCGCCTCCAGGTTGGCGAAGGTGATGCGCCACTCGTCGTCCACCGCGAGGAAGCCGTCGCTCATGTGCCGCAGGGCCCTGCTGAGGGCGTCCCGCGCGGTGCGCGGCTCGTTGCTCTCCCAGCCGACCCCGGTCATCCGCAGGGGCTCGCCCCGCTCGTCGTAGGTCGCCCGGCCGCGGGCCCGCGTCCAGCTCCAAGTGCCGTCCGGGCGCCGGACGCGGTACTCGGCCTCGAAGACGCCGTGGCCGGTGATCGCCCGCTCGACCGCGGCGAGCGTGGGGGCCAGGTCGTCGGGGTGGACGATCCGCATCCAGTCCTCGACCCGGCCGCTGAAGTCGGCCGGACGGGTGCCGTACAGCTCCAGGGCGGCCTCGTCCCAGACGAGTTCGCCGCTGCAGATGCCCCAGTCCCACGAGCCGACCCGGACCTCCTTGAGGGCGTGCCGCAGCCGTGCCCGGTTCGGTTCGGTGTGCGGGGGGCGGGACGGCGGCGGGGCCTGGGCCATGCGGTCCTCGGTCCAGGCGACGAGGTCCCGCAGGAAGTCCCAGTGCCGCGGGGTGGGTTCGCCCTGGTCTCCGGCGAGGACCGTCAGTGCGCCGATGCCGCGCCGGCCGCTGAACACGGGCAGCGCGGCGAGGCCGGTGCCGGGCCAGGGGGTCCCCTCCGACGGGTCCTGGGGCAGTGGTACCCAGACACCCTTGCCCTGCTGGAGCGCGCGGGCCGGGGCCAGCGGGCCCTCCTGGTCGACGATCTCCCAGGAGCGGGTGAGGGCGGGCGGCAGACCGGCGGACGACACCAGGCGCAGGGCGGACATCGGGCCGCGCAGGTGCACGGTCCCGCCGAGGGCGCCCAGTTCACCGACCGCGTGTCCAAGCGCCAGCCGGAAGACCTCGCTCTCCGTCGCACCTGGGGTGACCGTGCCGAGGAGAGCGAGCCGCGCGTTCATGCAGGGAACCTATCGTTCCCGTTTCCGTTCGAAACCTGCTTCACGGTTTCCGACGAGCTGTCCTCCGGCATTTCCTCACATCAACTCACCACGTTTTACGAGAAGTTGACGGGACAGCGGCCGTGTGCGTGCCTTCGGGCCCAGCAAGGCCATCTCGGGCGGACGCGAGAAGGGGGCCGGCGCGTGGTCGCGCCGGCCCCCTCCGCGAGGTGGCTCAGTCCGTGCCGAACTCCATCGCCGCCCGGTCGAGCAGGACCTCGTCCTCCGAGACCTCGCCGCGGGAGGCGATCGCCTCGGCGCCGCCCTCGGGGAGCTCCGGCATGGTGCCGATCAGCCCGGTCGCGGCGGCCTGGGAGGCGCCGATGGTGGGGCTGCCGGTGCCGATCAGGCCGAGGCCCGCGTACTGCTCCAGCTTGGCGCGGGAGTCGGCGATGTCGAGGTTGCGCATGGTGAGCTGGCCGATCCGGTCCACCGGGCCGAACGCCGAGTCCTCGGTGCGCTCCATCGACAGCTTGTCCGGGTGGTACGAGAACGCCGGGCCGGTGGTGTCGAGGATCGAGTAGTCCTCGCCCCGGCGGAGGCGCAGGGTGACCTCACCCGTGACCGCCGCGCCGACCCACCGCTGGAGGGACTCACGGATCATCAGGGCCTGCGGGTCCAGCCAGCGGCCCTCGTACATGAGACGGCCCAGGCGCCGGCCCTCGTTGTGGTACTGGGCGAGCGTGTCCTCGTTGTGGATCGCGTTGACGAGACGCTCGTAGGCCGCGTGGAGCAGGGCCATGCCGGGGGCCTCGTAGATGCCGCGGCTCTTCGCCTCGATGATCCGGTTCTCGATCTGGTCGGACATGCCCAGTCCGTGCCGGCCGCCGATGGCGTTGGCCTCCATGACCAGGTCGACGGCGGAGCCGAACTCCTTGCCGTTGATGGTCACCGGGCGGCCCTGGTCGAAGCCGATCGTCACGTCCTCGGGCGCGATCTCGACCGACGGGTCCCAGAACCTGACGCCCATGATCGGCTCGACGGTCTCGATGCCGGTGTTGAGGTGCTCCAGGGTCTTGGCCTCGTGCGTGGCGCCCCAGATGTTGGCGTCCGTGGAGTACGCCTTCTCCGTCGAGTCCCGGTAGGGGAGGTCGTGGGCGACGAGCCACTCCGACATCTCCTTGCGGCCGCCGAGCTCGGTCACGAAGTCCGCGTCCAGCCAGGGCTTGTAGATCCGCAGGTTCGGGTTGGCGAGCAGGCCGTAGCGGTAGAACCGCTCGATGTCGTTGCCCTTGAAGGTCGAACCGTCGCCCCAGATCTGGACGTTGTCCTCCATCATCGCCCGCACGAGGAGGGTGCCGGTGACGGCACGGCCCAGCGGGGTGGTGTTGAAGTACGCCCGCCCGCCCGAGCGGATGTGGAACGCCCCGCAGGTGAGCGCGGCCAGCCCCTCCTCGACGAGCGCGGCCCGGCAGTCGACCAGGCGCGCGATCTCGGCACCGTAGGTCTTCGCGCGGCCGGGCACCGAGTCGATGTCGGGCTCGTCGTACTGGCCGATGTGCGCGGTGTAGGTGCAGGGGATGGCGCCCTTGTCGCGCATCCACGCGACCGCGACCGAGGTGTCGAGACCGCCGGAGAAGGCGATGCCGACGCGTTCGCCGGCGGGGAGGGACGTGAGGACCTTGGACATAGGAAGATTATGCATCACCGCGTATGGTCATGCAAAGCCCCAGGTGTCGTCCCGCGCGTGATGCGCGTCATCACCGGCCGTTTGTCTCTTCTGGGGACGCGGCGTGCGCACGAGTGGGCGGGGCCGGATCGTCAGGCGGGTCGGGGCAGGGCTGTGTCCGGGTGGCTGCCGTGACCGGCGTCGCGAGCGCGCAGGTCGGCGGCGGCCCGGTCGTGCACGTCCAGCTCTGTGCGGACGCGGGAGATGCGGGTGCGCACGGCCTTCTCGGCGAGGAAGAGCCGCCGGTGCGATCTGATGGTTGTCCAGGCCGTCCGCGAGCAGCTACAGGATTCAACTCGCCTGCCGTGGTCCGTCAGGAGCCTGTCCCGGGGCGTCGGCGCTAGGAATCTCCCATGCGCCGAACTATTGCGGCCGGTCAGACGGACGTCCGAGCGCCTCGTCATCAGCATGCCTGCGGTCCAGACCCACGTCGGCGGCTCCCTGGCCAAGCTGCCCGCCCGGGACCGCGCGCAGTTGGTGATCATCACCTGGCGTGGCCTGACCGAGCAGGGCCGGCCCGCCTGACCGCGTCCGGGCCGACGGCCGGGTCTCGCGGCTCCGGAGAGCGCCTACCCTTGACCCATGACCATCAGCAGCGACCGGAGCTCGGCAGTGGACGTTTCATCTCCGAAAACTTACGAAGTGCGCACCTACGGGTGCCAGATGAACGTCCACGACTCCGAGCGATTGTCCGGCCTGCTGGAGGAGGCGGGATACGTGCCGGCCCCCGAGGGCTCCGACGGGGACGCCGACGTCGTCGTCTTCAACACCTGCGCGGTCCGGGAGAACGCCGACAACCGTCTCTACGGCAACCTCGGCCGCCTCGCGCCACGCAAGGCCTCGCGGCCCGGCATGCAGATCGCCGTCGGCGGCTGCCTCGCCCAGAAGGACCGCGACACCATCGTGCAGAAGGCGCCCTGGGTGGACGTCGTCTTCGGCACGCACAACATCGGCAAGCTGCCGGTCCTGCTGGAACGCGCGCGCGTGCAGCAGGAGGCGCAGGTCGAGATCGCCGAGTCGCTGGAGGCGTTCCCCTCCACGCTGCCGACCCGGCGCGAGAGCGCCTACGCGGCCTGGGTGTCGATCTCCGTCGGCTGCAACAACACCTGCACCTTCTGCATCGTCCCGGCGCTGCGCGGCAAGGAGAAGGACCGCCGCACCGGCGACATCCTCGCCGAGATCGAGGCACTGGTCGGCGAGGGCGTCTCCGAGATCACGCTGCTCGGCCAGAACGTCAACGCGTACGGCTCCGACATCGGCGACCGCGAGGCCTTCAGCAAGCTGCTGCGCGCCTGCGGCACCATCGAGGGCCTGGAGCGCGTCCGCTTCACCTCACCGCACCCGCGCGACTTCACCGACGACGTGATCGCCGCCATGGCCGAGACGCCGAACGTCATGCCGCAGCTCCACATGCCCCTACAGTCCGGCTCGGACACGGTCCTGAAGGCGATGCGCCGCTCGTACCGCCAGGAGCGCTACCTGGGGATCATCGAGAAGGTGCGCGCCGCCATGCCGGACGCCGCGATCTCGACCGACATCATCGTGGGCTTCCCCGGGGAGACCGAGGAGGACTTCGAGCAGACCATGCACGTGGTCCGCGAGGCCCGCTTCGCGAACGCCTTCACCTTCCAGTACTCCAAGCGCCCCGGCACCCCCGCGGCGACCATGGAGGGGCAGATCCCCAAGGAGGTCGTGCAGGCGCGCTACGAGCGTCTCGTCGCCCTCCAGGAGGAGATCTCCTGGGAGGAGAACAAGAAGCAGGTCGGCCGCACCCTGGAGCTGATGGTCGCCGAGGGCGAGGGCCGCAAGGACGGTGCCACCCACCGCCTCTCCGGCCGCGCCCCCGACAACCGCCTGGTCCACTTCACCAAGCCCGACCAGGACGTCCGCCCCGGAGACGTGGTCACGGTCGAGATCACCTACGCCGCTCCCCACCACCTCCTCGCCGAGGGCGCCGTCCTCGACGTGCGCCGCACCCGCGCGGGCGACGCGTGGGAGAAGCGGAACGCGGCGGAGGCCGCCAAGCCCGCCGGCGTCCTGCTGGGCCTCCCGAAGATCGGGGTCCCCGAGCCGCTGCCGGCGGCCACGGGCGGCTGCGCGCCGCACTGAGCCGGGGCGGGGCGGGTCAGTCGTGGGGCGCTGGGTGGTCGTCGTCCAGTCGGACACCGGAAGCGGGTCCGACTACCTCTGCGAGGAGGTGGCCCGCTTCGAGGGCACACGGGAGCAGGCCCGCGCCCGTCTCTACGAGCTCGCCTGCACGCATCGCCCGCGCCCGGGGCTGCGCCAGAAGCGCCGTGACGTCCACCGGATCGGGGACGGCGACGCCTACTACGCGAAGATCGAGGGCCGGGTCCTCACCTTCGCCGTGATCTACCAGTTGGCCGAGCTGGTGTGGAGCACGGAAGGGGAGCCGGGACAGCCCTGGCGATAGGCTCCCGATCATGCTTGTCGCCGCCGCCGTCTGCCCCTGCCCGCCCCTTCTCGTCCCCGAGGTCGCCGCCGGCGCCGCGCCCGAGCTGGACCCCGCGCGTGCCGCCTGCACGGACGCGCTCGGCGTGCTGGCCGCCGCCCGGCCCGACCGGCTCGTGGTCGTCGGTCCCGCGGAGCGGAGCGGGCGAGGCGTGTTCCCGGAGGGCAGCCGCGGGTCCTTCCGCGGCTTCGGCGTGGACCTCGACGTGCGGCTCGGCGGAGCCGTTGACGGGAACGGGGACGTGCGGCTCGGAGGGGACGGGAGCGGGGACGAGGCCGGGGACGCCGAGCGTGAGCTCCCTGCCTCCCTCGCCGTCGCCGCCTGGCTCCTGGAGCGCGCGGGCTGGGCCGACGCCCCGATCGAGGGACTCGGGGTGGGGGAACCCCTGGAGCCCGAGCGGTGTATCCAGACCGGGAGGGACATCGCCGGCCGGGCCGAGCGGGTGGCACTGCTGGTGATGGGCGACGCCAGCGCCTGCCGCACACTCAAGGCTCCGGGTTACCTCGACGAGCGCGCGGCCCCCTTCGACGCGGAGGTCGCGCGGGCGCTGGGCGCGGCCGACGTGGCCGCCCTGCGCGCGCTGGACACCGAGCTGGCGTACGCGCTGAAGGCCTCCGGCCGGGCCTGCTGGCAGGTCCTGGCGGGCGCGGCGGAGGGCGCGGACCTCGGCGGCTCCCTGCTGTACGAGGACGCGCCCTACGGCGTGGGATACGTGGTGGCGACCTGGTCCTGAGGACCGGGGAAAGCCAGACCGGTGGTCTTGGGGCCGACCGTAGGGGAGGGGGGCCTGTCGGCTTCAGCGGGTCCAGGGGACTTGAGCCCCCTTGAAGGGGACTTGAGACTTGAGCCCCTTTGAACGGCGGACGGCCGGGAGTGTTCCGCCCCGCGGCCGTCCGTCGGTGTGCCGTGCTGTCGCTTCGTTCAGGAAGCCGGCGGCGGCGCGGCCGGAGGCGTGCCGCCGGCCCCCGGTCCCTGTGTGCCGTCGTGGCGCGCGAGGCGGTCCATGGCGTCCTTGGCCTTGCCCGTGCCCGTCTGGATCTTGCCGCTGTACTTGCCCTTGGTCTTCTCGTCGACGACCTTCGCGGCCTTGTCGAGACCGTGCTGGACCTTGTCCCCGTGCTGCTGGGCGAGGTCGGAGACCTTGTCCTTGGCCGGGCTGAGCTTGGCCTTCAAATTGTCCAGGAGACCCATCGTTCACCTTCCCACGCGGGACAGTTACGTGCGGGCGCCTTCACCGGCCTCGTGATCGGCCGCCTCGTCGGCGGACTGCTGCTTGGGGATCTCGACACCCTCGGCGGCGTCCTCGACGGCCTCCGTCGCCGTCGATCCGTCCGTGCCCTCGGCCCCGGCGGCCCCGGTGCCCTCGGCCCGGGCCTCGCTCCCGGCCTCGGTCGAAGCATCGGCCTCGGCGCCGGTGGATCCCTTCGCTTCTGCCGCCTCCTCCGCCGCGGGCTCGGCCGTCGTGATGTCGGCCTGCCGCTCGGCGGTTGACGCCTCCTCCGTGGTCTTGGACCTGCGGAGAAGTCGTGCGAAAACGCCCATATCCACTCCATACGTTACTCGTGCGGGGGAAATCCCGCGTCATCCGGTGCGCCCGTTCGCGCCGTCCGGATCGCCGCCTCCGGAAACAGGGCGGCGGATACCACGCAACTGGCAACGACGCCGAACCCGCGCCGTCACGTAACTCGTTCGAGGTGGTGCTCCGAGGTTTGCGAGACTGGGGCGGTGAGCAGCGCACCCCCCGCCCCCCGCGTCATCGCCGTCGTCGGACCCACTGCGGCCGGAAAGTCCGATCTGGGCGTCTTCCTCGCCCAGCGACTGGGAGGCGAGGTCGTCAACGCCGACTCCATGCAGCTCTACCGAGGGATGGACATCGGCACCGCCAAGCTGACGCCCGAGGAGCGCGGCGGTGTCCCGCACCACCTGCTGGACATCTGGGACGTCACCGTCACCGCGTCCGTCGCCGAGTACCAGCGGCTGGCCCGCGCCCGGATCGACGCACTGCTCGCCGAGGGCCGCTGGCCGATCCTCGTCGGCGGTTCCGGGCTGTACGTCCGCGGGGCCGTCGACAACCTGGAGTTCCCCGGCACCGACCCCGAGGTCAGGGCGCGGCTGGAGGAGGAACTCGTGCTGCGCGGCTCCGGCGCGCTGCACGCCCGCCTCTCCGCCGCCGACCCCGGGGCGGCCCAGGCGATCCTGCCGAGCAACGGCCGTCGTATCGTCCGGGCCCTCGAAGTGATCGAGATCACCGGCAAACCCTTCACCGCCAACCTCCCCGGCCACGACTCCGTCTATGACACCGTCCAGATCGGCGTCGACGTGGCCCGCCCCGAGCTCGACGAGCGCATCGCGCGCAGAGTCGACCGGATGTGGGAGGCGGGCCTCGTGGAGGAGGTCCGGGAGCTGGAGGCGCGAGGGTTGCGCGAGGGGCGCACAGCGTCCCGCGCACTCGGATACCAGCAGGTGCTCGCGGCGCTCTCGGGGGAGTGCACGATGGAGGATGCGCGGGCCGAGACCGTCCGTGCCACGAAACGCTTCGCGCGCCGTCAGGATTCATGGTTCAGGCGCGACCCGCGGGTGCACTGGTTGAGTGGGGCTGCGGCGGATCTCACAGAACTTCCGCAGCTCGCACTGGCGTTGGTCGAACGACCGGTTACAGCCTGATCACGTCCTGGCATCGGGACGCTCCGGCCGTCATCCCGGCATCCGGCGCCGTGCCATCATCGAGCTTCGATCGACCAAGTGGAGTCCGAGTTGGGAGGGCGCGTGGCGATGGAGGCCGGCCCTCGCGACACCGCACAAGGCACCGAGCCGCTCACCGCTGAGAGCGGTGGACCGGAGCAGGACGCGGAGCGTCTGAGCCCCGACGGGCCCGACGACACCCAGGGCGGTGTGACCGACGACGGCCCCGAGCCCGAGGAGATGTTCCCGGGCGGCGAGGAGGTCGAGGTCGAGCTGCGTCCCCAGCGGCGCCTGCGGATCTGGCAGCTCGCGCCCATCGTCTCGCTGGCCGCGGTCGGCTCCCTGATGTTCGCCTTCCCCCTGGCCTTCGACTTCGGCGACAGCGGAGCGGTGATCGCGATGCTGGGCCTGCTCATCTGCTTCTGTGCGGCGGGCTGGGGCATGATGGCCGCGCGCCGCGTCGGTTACACGTGGCCTGGGCTCCCGCAGCGCGGGTCCGGCCGCCGCGCGGACTGGCGGGTCGTGACCGGGTACGTGCTGCTGGTGGCCGTGGTGGTCGTACTCGCGGTGTGGCGGGTGGCGAGACTCCGCTGAGCGGGACGCGGGCGCTGGCATGGCGGAAGTGGGGCTGGGCTGGGCGTGCGGGTCTGGCCGCGGTGGGTCCGGTGCGGTGGGTCTGGCGGGCGGGCGGATGCTGGACGCGGATCTCAGGGGCGCGGGGTTGGTGGATGTGTGGCCGGTACACGCGGGTCTGACGGACGCGTGCACGTGAATTGCGGTCCTGACGGACGCGGGGCTGACTGAGTGTGTGCATGACGGACGCTAGCCTGACGGGCGCGTACATGCTGATGCGGTTCCTGCGGGCGCGGCCATTGCTGAGATGGGCCTGACGCACGTGGCCACGGCTGAGCTGGGTCTGACGCACGCGGTCCCGACGGACGTTCGCTCGGCGGACGCGAGGGAATCGCTGAGCAGCCAGCGAGCCAGCGAGCCAGCGAGCCAGCAAGCCAGCGAACCGAGCCAGCCGAGCCAGCCAGTCAGCCCGGCCCAGCCCCGACCCCAGCCCCACC
>NZ_LJBR01000271.1 GCF_001282115.1 Streptomyces sp. NRRL B-24085
TTCTTGAAGACGGCGGTCCGGCCCCCGGTCCCGGGGGCCTGACCCCCGTCTTCAAGAACGGCTCCCGGGACCGCGGCAGGACCGTCGCGCTCACCTTCGACGCCGACATGACCGCCGACCAGGGGGCCCGGGCGGTCGCCGGCGAGCACTTCGACAACCCCGGTCTGATCGCCGCCCTGCGGGAACTGAGGGTGCCGGCCACCGTCTTCATGACCGGGCGATGGGCCGAGGAGTACCCGGACCAGGCCCGTTCCCTCGGGCGCGACCCGCTCTTCGAGGTCGCCAACCACTCCTACAGCCACTACGCCTTCACCGCCGACTGCTACGGGCTGCCGACGGTCCCCGGTGACCGGATGCGCGCGGACGTGGAGCGGGCGTACGCGGCGTTCCGGAGAGCGGGGGTGCCGGACGCGAAGCCGTACTTCCGCTTTCCGGGCGGGTGCTACGACCGTCGGGCGCTGAAGGCGCTGACCCCGGCCGGGGTGACCGCCGTGCAGTGGGACGTGGTGAGCGGGGACGCGTTCGCCACGGACGCCCGGGCCGTGTCCCGGCAGGTGCTGGAGGGCGTACGGCCGGGGTCGGTCGTGGTGCTGCACTGCACGCGCAGCGCCGCGCCGACGACGGAGCGGGTGGTGCGCACGGTGGTGCCGGAGCTGCGGGCGCGGGGGTTCCGGTTCGTACGGGTGTCCGAGCTGATCGGGTCCTAGGCTGGAGGCATGAGCGAGGACTACTGCACGATCGGCGACGTGCCGAGGCCGCCGGTCGCCGACGGGCCGCCGTACGCCGACTGTGTGCTGTGCCGGGAGCCGACCGAGTATCCGGAGTCGTACAAGGGCATCACGCTGTGCCCGGTGTGCGAGTGGCAGGAGGCTCAGCGGACGGCCTGTTCCGGGTGACTTTAAGGTTGTCCGGGTGAGCCACGACGTGACGCCCCCGACCGACAGCCCCTTCCGTTCCGAGCCGACCGCACGCGACCGGGCGCCCCAGTTCGTGCTGCCCCTGGTCGTCCGCATCGAGAAGAGCGCTCCACCCGCCCGCACCGACGCCCTGGAGACGGCCGCCCGCGCCGTTCTCGTCCTGCTCGCCGACGAGCGTTCGGCGGGTGACGGGGAGTGGGCCGAGGCCGTGCGGGACTGGCAGGACGCCCGGATCCGGAAGGTCGTACGGCGGGCGCGGGGGGCGGAGTGGCGGCGGGCCGAGGCGTTGCCGGGGATCACCGTGACGGGGAAGGCGGCGGAGGTGCGGGTGTTCCCGCCGGTACCGCTCGACGGGTGGCCCAAGGAGCTGGCCAGGCTCCAGGTCTCCGGCACGGATCTCGACGACCCCGAGCCGCCCGTCGAGGCGGACCCGGACGCCCCCGTGCTGTGGCTCAGCCCGGACCTCGACATGTCGGCCGGCAAGGCGATGGCCCAGGTCGGTCACGGCGCCCAACTGGCCTGGTGGGAACTGTCGGACGAGGAGCGGGTCGCCTGGCGGGACGCCGGGTTCCCGCTCGCCGTACGGACCGCTCCGCCCGGGCGCTGGGCCGAACTCACCGCCAGTGGGCTGCCGTTGGTGCGTGACGCCGGCTTCACCGAGATCGCGCCCGGCTCGTGCACGGTCGTCGCGGACCACCCGGCCCTGCGATGACCAGGGTCGACGGACGCGTCGAGCGGGGCAACCGCACCCGGCGGACCGTGCTGCGCCGGGCCGTCGACATCGCCTCGGTCGAGGGCCTTGAGGCGCTGTCGGTGGGGCGGCTGGCCGGTGAGCTGGAGCTGAGCAAGAGCGGGGTCTTCGCCCTGTTCGGCTCCAAGCAGGAGTTGCAGCTCGCCACCGTGCGGGAGGCTTCGCGGATCTTCGTCGCCGAGGTGCTGGAGCCGGTCGCCGAGGCGGCCGACGGGCTCGCCCGGCTGCGGGGCCTGTGCGAGGGCTGGCTGCGGTACTCCGAGCAGCGGGTCTTCCCCGGGGGCTGCTTCTTCTACGGGGTCATGGCCGAGTTCGACGCCCGTGAGGGCGCGGTCCGCGACGCCCTGATCGAGGCGCAGCGCGCCTGGCTCGCGGAACTGGAGCGGTGTGCCGAGCGGGCGAGGGCCGCGGGTGAGCTGGCGGCGGACACCGATCCGGCCCAACTCGCTTTCGAGATCGTCGCGTTGATGGAGACGGCGAACGCGATGTCGTTGCTGCACGGTGAGGCCGCGCCCTACGACAGGGCCCGGCGGGGCATCGCCTCCCGATTGCGGGCCTGACGCCTGAAGCCCCTGTCTCGGAGCGGATCCCGGCCGGGGCAGCGCGAAAACTAGTAGCACGATCGTTCGTTTAGTTTTAGAGTCGGAGCATGGGCACTCCTCGATCACGCGTCCTTCGCTCCCGCTGGAAGTCCGGTCCCGCCATCCCGCTCGACGACCGCGTGCTCGTCGCCGTCACCGACTTCACCGCCGACGGCCGCGGGCAGTCCCTCGCCGTCGCGCTGGCCGGGATGCGGCTGCGGCGCACCTGGCCGTCGACTCCCGGCGCGGTCGGGATGTGGCTGTGGGCGGACCCGCTCCGCCGGCGCTCCGGGTCCGTGTCCGTGTGGGCCGACGAGCGGGGGCTGAAGGAGTTCACCGGCCGGCCCGACCACGCGCGGATCGTCCGCGCACATCGTGGACGCGGTGAACTGCGGTCGGTCCGGCGGGAGTTCGAGGAGTTCGACCCGGATGCCGTGTGGGCGTACGCCCTGGACCTGATCGCCGAGGAGCACTGATGGATGTCGTCGCGCTGGACCGGATCGCCGTACAGGAGGCGTCGCGGGTGGTGGAGCTGGCCGGGGACGACGGGGACTGGGCGCGGGAGACCCCCTGCGCGGGGTGGGACCTGCGGCGGTTGGTGGCCCACATGACCGCGCAGCACCACGGGTTCGCGGCCGCCGCGCGGGGCGAGGGCGGCGATGCGGCGCACTGGCGGGAGCCCGGGGACCTGCGCGAGCCCGCCCGGGCGCACCGCGCGGCCGCAGCGGCGGTGCTCTCGACGTTCGCCGAACCGGGCGCCGCCGAACGGGAGTTCACGCTGCCGGAGCTGGGCGGCGCGTTTGCCGGCCGCACGGCGATCGCCTTTCACTTCGTCGATTACGTCGTGCACGCGTGGGACGTGGCGGCCGCGCTCGGTGTGCGGCTGCGCCTGACCGGCGAGGTGCTCGTCGCGGCGGCGGCCGTGGCCCGGCGCGTCCCGACCGATCCGGCAGGCCGGGGACCGGGGTTCGCGTTCGCGCCCGCCCTGAAGGTTCCGGAGCGGGCCGGGCCGCTGGAGGAAACACTGCGCCTGCTGGGCCGGGACCCGCAGACGTGGCCCGGCACGGGCGTGTGACACCGTCGGCCGTACCACGATCGGCTTTCACCTCGTCGACCACATCGCGCACGCACGGGACGTGGCCGCTGCGCCTGGCCGACGAGGTGCTCGTCGCGGCGGCGGCCGTGGCCCGGGACGGGCACGTGAGCGCATCGGCCGAACCTCAAATGTTGCTCTGAAGGTTCTGCCGGCACGGTTCGCGTCCGGTAACCGGGGCCATACCTCCGTCACACCGGGCGGGCGACGACCGGAGCGGGTGCGGGAGCGGCCGAGGAGGGGACGGACCATGGAGCGACTGGGCACGGGGATCGGGTGGCGGCCGGAGATCGCGGACGCCGTGGAGGCCATGCCCGGCATCGACTGGGTCGAGGCCGTGGCCGAGAACGTCTGCCCCGGGCACCTGCCCGAGTCGCTGCTGCGGCTGCGCGAGCGCGGGGTGACCGTGGTGCCGCACGGCGTCTCGCTGGGCCTGGGCGGCGCCGACCGGCCCGACGCCGGGCGGCTCCTGGCGCTCGCCGAGCGGGCCGAGGCGCTGGGCTCACCGCTGGTCACCGAGCACATCGCGTTCGTCCGGGCGGGCGGCCCGCTGACCGCCTCACCGCGCCTGGAGGCCGGGCACCTGCTGCCCGTCCCGCGCACCCGGGACGCCCTCGACGTCCTCTGCGAGAACATCCGCATCGCGCAGGACGCGCTGCCCGTGCCGCTCGCCGTGGAGAACATCGCCGCGCTGGTCGCGTGGCCGGGCGAGGAGATGACCGAGGGACAGTTCCTGTACGACCTCGCCGACCGGACCGGGGTACGGCTGCTGATCGACGTGGCCAACCTGCACACCAACCACGTCAACCGCGGCGAGGACCCGGCCGAGGCACTCGCCGAACTCCCCCTGGAGGCCATCGCGTACGTCCATGTCGCGGGCGGGTTCGAGCGGGACGGGGTGTGGCACGACAGCCACGCCCACCCGGTGCCGCGCCCGGTCCTCGACATCCTCACCGACCTCGCGTCCCGGGTCTCGCCGCCGGGGGTGCTGCTGGAGCGGGACGAGAACTTCCCCGAGCCGGCCGAGCTGGAAGGGGAGTTGGCGGCCGTCCGGGAGGCGGTGGAGAAGGGGGCCGGTACCCGGGCCGGCGGTGCGTGGCGTGCCACCGGGTCCGGGGAGCCGTCCGGTGTCCCGACCGAGCCCGCCCGGCAGCGCCTCGCGCTCGCCCAGACCGCGCTGCTGTCCGCGCTCGTGGCCGGGACGCCGGTGCCGGAGGGATTCGACCGGGTGCGGCTGGGGGTGCAGGCGCGGGCGCTCGCGGGCAAGCGGGCGGACGTGGTGGCGAAGGTGGCGCCCGAACTGCCGGTGATCCTGGGGGCCGGGTACCGACCGGCGTTCCTGGCGTACGCGCAGGGGGCGCCGATGACCGGCGGATACCGGCGCGACGCCCTGGACTTCGCCGAACACCTCCTGCTGGGCGGGGAGTTGCGGGACGCGAGGGCGCGGCGCCAGCTGCGGGAGTGGTGGCTGGAGCGGTCCGGCCCGGCACCGCGGTCCCGGAGGCCGGGCATCCGGTTGGCCCGGGCCACGCGGAAGGTGCTGCTGCGGCGGTGAGGGGGCGGGGGTCCGGGACGGGAGGGCGGCACGAACCCGGCAGTAATATGTCCATCCCGCACCTCGAACCCACAAGCGTGCGGTGCCGTGACTGGAGGCACCATGCGACCGCGACCGCCCCTGAAGGGGCGAGGCATTTTCACCGGCACCGGGGTCATCATCGCCGGGCTGACGGCGACCCTCGTGGCCCTCCTCGTCCCGCTGTGGTCGTACGCCGACCGCTCCGGCACCGGACTGAGCGTGCTCAAGGCCGGGACCGTGACGACGCCGTACGGGCCGCTGTCCGCGCTGGACCGGGACTTCGTCACGAAGGTGCGGCTGGCGGGACTGTGGGAGCTGCCCGCGGGCCAGCAGGCCCAGCTCAAGGGGACGACGCAGGCCGTGCGGACGGCGGGGCAGCACCTCGTGCAGGGGCACACGTTCCTCGACGCACGCGTGCGTGACGTGGCGGCGAAGCTCGGACTCGCCCTGCCCAACGAGCCCAACGACCAGCAGAAGCAGTGGCTCGCCACCCTCGACCGGGCCGAGGGCGTCGACTACGACCGGCAGTTCGCCAACATCCTGCGCCTCGCGCACGGCAGGGTGTTCTCCGTCGTCGCCGAGGTCCGCGCGAGCACCCAGAACTCCCTGGTCCGCGCCCTGGCCGACGACGCCAACACCACCGTGCTGGACCACATCAGGATCCTGGAGGCCACGGGATACGTCGACTTCGGCGCCCTGGCCCAGGACATGGCCGCGGGCAGCACCCCGCCCGCCACCGACTTCCCCGCCCCGCCCGGCCCGACGGCCGATCCGGGCCGGGCGGGGCGGGGAAGT
>NZ_LJBR01000272.1 GCF_001282115.1 Streptomyces sp. NRRL B-24085
ACCGCGCTGGGTGCGGGCCTGGTCGTGGGGGTCGCGGGGGCCGCGGCGACCGTCGTGAAGGTGGCGGGCTCGCATCTGCCGGCCGCGCATCACCGGGCGGGCGCCATGGGCCAGCCGGGCGGCCCGGAGCAGCTCCGGCTCCAGTGGCTGACGGCTCTGGAGGTGCGGGGGATCAGGCCTTTCCTCGACCAGCAGCGGGTGCTGAGCGCGTCGACCGGCCCGAAGAAGGGGGGTCCGCGGCTGCGGGGCACGGACAAGAGCGCGGCGGCCCGCGGCAGAAGTGTGCTGGAGCAGTCGTTCAATCAACTCCCGGAGCAGATAGGGGAGTTCGCGGACCGCCGGGTGGAGATGGGCCGCATCCGGCAGTGGGTGCAGGCCGCGCGCGCGACCACCGAGACCCGGCCCACCGTGGTCGTCCTGCACGGGCCGCCGGGCAGCGGCCGTACCGCACTGGCCGTACGGGCGGCGCACGACCTCAGGGACTACTTCCGCGGCGCCTGTGTCGTGGACCTGCGGGGCGACAACCCGGAGGAGTCCCCGCTCTCCACCCGGGACGCGCTGCTGCATCTGCTGAACCGCCTCGGCGCGCCCCGCGAGCAGCTCCTGTTCCGTGAGCGTTCCTCCCCCGACCAGCAGGTCAAGCGGCTGAGCGAGCTGTACCACCAGCATCTGACCGGCCTGCCGGTGACGATCGTGCTGGACGACGCCTCGGACCCCGAGCAGGTCCGCACCCTGGTCCCGGAGCGTTCCGACAGTCTGATCCTGGTCACCGCGCGCGAGCCGCTCGGTCTGCCGTCGGACCTCGCCGCCCATGTGCACGAGCTTCCGGTCCAGGCCCTGGACGCGGCGGGCGCCGAGGAGCTGCTGGACGCGGCCGCGCAGTCCGCCGCCGGCCCCTACGACGCCCAGTCCGCCGACCGGATCAGGGAGCTGTGCGGCGGTCTGCCGCTGGCGCTGCGCATCGCGGGCTCGGCGCTGGGCCCCCGTTCCCCGCGGCAGCTCGCCGCGGATCTGGGTGCGTACGGTCCGGTCGGGCCCGTGGAGCGCGCCCTGTGGCTGCGCTACACCGACCAGTCGGAGCCGGCCCGCCGGCTGCTGCGCCGGCTCGCGCTGGCGGGGCGGGCCTCGCTGGGCGCCGCCGCGGCCGCCGCGCTGCTGGGCACCGACGAGACGGAGGCGGTCCGGCATCTGACGGCGCTGGCCCGCGCGGGTCTGATCGACCACGTCCGCGGCAGCCGTTACCGCGTCCACGACGTGGTGCGCGCCTTCGCGCAGGCCAGGCTGGCGGACGAGGAGGAGCCGGCCGAGCGCACGGCCGCGCAGGAACGCCTCATCGTCAACTACGCCGACCTCGCCGACTCGGTGCTGCGCCTGGTGGACGGCAACATGTCGACCCGCTCGGACCGTTTCAGCCCGCACGGTTTCACCTCCCTGGACGAGGCGCTGCGCTGGCTGGACGACGAGTCGAGCTTCATCACGGCGGCGCTGCGGCACGCGGACGGCGTCAACCAGGGGGCGGTCCTCAATCTCCTGGGCGCGTTGTGCGACTACTGCCTGCTGCGCGGCGACCTGTACCGCCTGGGCGAGATCAGCGAGTTGGCGCAGGCGGTGGACCAGGGGCTGCTGGTGCGTTCGGTGCAGTGGCGCACCGGTATCGCCGCGCGCCAGCTCGGCGAGCTGGACAAGGCGCGCACGACGCTGACCTCGGTGGTCGACCTCTACATGGAGGCGCATCACGACGCGGGCGCCGCGCGCGCCCTGTGCTCCCTCGGCATCACCCTGCACCACCAGGGTCAGCTGACGGAGGCGGCGGCGAAGCTCCAGGAGGCGCTGGCCCTCCAGTCGCCGCCCGAGCTGGACACGGACCGCGCCTGGACCATGCACGCGCTGGCGGCCGTCGAGCGCGACCGGGGCCGGGTGGCCGAGTCCCTGGACCTGCTCACCCGCTCCCTGGTCCTGCACCGTGCCGGCGAGTCGGTGCACGGCGAGGCGTGGGCCCACTTCCAGCTCGGTCAGCTCGTCCTGCGCATGGGGGACGTGCCGCGTGCGGAGTCGGAGCTCAGGACGGCCCTCGACCTGTACGGCCGTACCCGCGACGCCCGTGGTGAGGCGTGGGCGCTGACGCAGCTCGCGCGGGCCCGTCTGGTGGCCGGCGACCCGTCGGCCGCGGTGGACGGTCTGCGGCAGGCGGCTTCCCGGCACCGTGACAACGAGGATGCGCGCGGGGAGGCGTGGACGGTGTACTACCTGGGCCAGGCGTTGGAGGAGACGGGCAACCTGGACCTCGCGGTCCGTGAACTGGAGCGCTCCCGCACGATGTTCTCCCGTATGCGGGACGTCTACGGCCTGGCCTGCGCCCGGCACCACTCGGCCCGTGTCACGCGTGACCAACGGGCCGCGCAGACCGGTTCGTTGCGCAACTCCGGCTTCGCCCGCCAGCTCCTGGTCGACGCCCGCGCCGACTTCCAGCGCATCGGCGTCGCCCACGGCGAGGCGTGGACCTGCCTGGAACTGGCGGTGGTGGACGCGGGCAACGGCCGTACCCCGCAGGCCCTCGCCCTGTGCGACGAGGCGGCGGCCCTGTTCGCCTCCTACGGCGACCGGCGGGGCGAGGACTGGGCCCGCTTCCTGCGCTGCACCCTGCTGCCGTACGCGGCACCGGGCGGCGTGGAGGTCGGTGCGGCGGTCGCCCAGGAGGAACTGGTGGAACTGTCCCGCCGCGAGCACGACACACGGGACGAGAAGCTGGACGACTACGTGGGTGCGTACGCGCTGCTGCTGGAGCGCGGCGTGAACCTGGACACCGGCTGGCAGGCCTGGCGCCTGGGCATGGTCCCGAACCGGCACGCACGCGAGGTGATGGGCGTGGGGGTGGCTCCGGCACGGGGGTGACGGCGGCGCGGCCCGCGTGCCCGGCGCCGGGGGGACACCGGCTCGGGACGGGGGTGACATCGGCTCGGGCCGGAGGTGACACCGGCTCGGGTCGGAGGTGACACCGGCTCGGGCCAGGGCGCGGTCGCTACCTTCTGGTGCGCTGCGGTCACAGGCCGAACGTGGCGGCCACGGTGGCCGGGACGCGAGGCGGGAGCGGGGGCGGGGCTCAGTCGGTCCCGTCGCGTGCACTGGCGGTCACCGACCGACATCGGCCGCTCCGGTGTTCCGGACGCCAGTCGGGACCGGGGCACGGCCCGTCCCGTCGCTTGCGCTGCGGTCACAGGCCGGGGCGGCGACCCCTGCGGCTCCGACGTACGAGAGCCCGTGGGTGCAGGGATCCGTGCCGTCCCGCGGCGAGGGCTGCGGGTACCGACCGGAGGGCCCAGCCACCCCGGCCGATCCGGTGTCCGAGCCGCCCGTGGCGGCCGGTACACGGTCTCGCCCACAGTCTGCGGAGTCCTGGGGCTGCCGTCACCGGACGGCGGCGACGGCCCCACGCGGGCTGGGCACGCCGTACGTCCGACAACCGGTACAGCCCCGCGGCCACCGCCCCAGAGCACGCACGCTCCCGATGAACGGAGTCGTCCTCCGCGCTGCCGCCGTCACCGGACGGGCACGGCCAGATGACGGGAGGGTCGCCCCTCCCGTCGTGCCGGGTGGTTCAGCCCTTGGCCGGGGAGGCCTTGCCGGACGGGCCGTCGGCGGTTTCCTTGCCGGGGGCCTCGTCCGGGGACTCCTTGAAGTCGACCTTGCCCATGTGCTTGCTCATCGACTTCATCAGGGCCCACACCGCCAGGGCCATCGCCGCGAAGACGATGAAGCCGAGGACGCCGGGGGTGACCTTGTCCTCGTCGACCTCCTTGGCGAAGGTCACGAGGTGCGTCATTGCCAGGCTTGCGCTTGCGCTCATGTCAGGCATTGTCGCGGATGCCCGCAAAGAGGTCGTCCTCGGGGAGGGAGGTATCGACGAGGGACTTCGCGAGCTCGTACTCCTCCGTGGGCCAGACCTCCTTCTGGAGCTCCAGCGGCACCCGGAACCAGCCGCCGTCGGGGTCGATCTGGGTGGCGTGCGCGATCAGGGCCTTGTCGCGGATCTCGTAGAACTCCGCGCACGGGATGTGGGTGGTCAGGGTGCGGTCGCGCATCGGCGACTCCTCCCACCGCTTGAGCCAGTCCCCGTACGGCGACTCCAGGCCGCGCTCGATCAGCGCGTTGTGCAGCGCCTCGGTGCGGGGGCGGTTGAAGCCCTGGTTGTAGTAGAGCTTCTGCGGCTGGTAGGCCGGGCCGTACTCGGCCTCGGGGTACTTCTCGGTGTCCGCCGCGCCCTCGAACGCCACCATCGAGATCTTGTGGGTCATGATGTGGTCGGGGTGCGGGTAGCCGCCGTTCTCGTCGTAGGTGGTGATCACCTGGGGACGGAAGGAGCGGATCTGCTTCACCAGCTCGCCGGCCGCCTTGTCGACGTCCTCCAGGGCGAAGCAGCCCTCGGGCAGCGGCGGCAGCGGGTCGCCCTCGGGCAGGCCGGAGTCGACGAAGCCGAGCCACTCCTGCCGGACGCCGAGGATCTCCCGGGCCTCGTCCATCTCCTTCTTGCGTACCTCGTGGATGTGCTCCTCGATGTACTTGTCGCCCTGGAGCTTCGGATTGAGGATGGAGCCGCGCTCCCCGCCCGTGCAGGTCACGACCAGCACGTCCACCCCCTCGGACACGTACTTCGCCATGGTGGCCGCGCCCTTGCTCGACTCGTCGTCGGGGTGGGCGTGCACGGCCATCAGTCGCAGCTGGTCAGTCAAGACTCAATCCTCGTAGGTCGGCGCCCCCGGTGTCTTCGGGCGCGTACGGCGGCTTCTATAGTGACCGAATCGGGGGGCGATTAATTCCGCGGCCTGGTTTCCAGGGAGACGATCATGAGCACGGCGAGCACACGGCTGCCCGAGGGCCGCTACGGCCGCTCCTCGGACGAGCGCGCCGACCACAGGCTCAGGATCGCCGGTGCCGTGTTCGGGGCCCTCCTTCTCGCGCTGATCGGTTACTTCGCCTACCACTACGTCGGCCAGAGCGAGATCAGCGGTGAGGTGATCTCCTTCGACGCGAAGGCCTCAGCGGTCGATGTGCATCTGGAGGTCCGCAAGGACTCCGGCACCTCCGGCTACTGCACGGTCCGCTCCCAGGCGGCGGACGGCTCCGAGGTGGGACGGGCCGACTTCCGCTTCGGCGGTGACGCCACCCGTATCGACAAGGTCGTCACGCTCCGTACGACGGCGCGGGGCTCCACGGCCGAGCTGCTGGGCTGTCACGCCGACTGACGTCACCCCCGACATTCGGTCCTGACCTGCGCCGACGTATTTCTGATGGCTTATGTCCTCCCCCTTCGGCTTGTGAATTGTTAGGCTCGTGGTTTCGCCCTTCCGTGAAGGAACATTCTTCTGGGTAGGGCGATGCTTTGTATTCCCAGTACCTACGAGGAGCACCTGTGACCCAGACCAGCGAAGACGTCACCTGGCTTACGCAGGAGGCGTACACCAAGCTCAAGGAAGAGCTGGCGTACCTGTCTGGTCCCGCGCGCGAGGAAGTCACCGCGAAGATCGCGGCTGCGCGCGAGGAGGGGGACCTGCGCGAGAACGGCGGGTACCACGCGGCCAAGGAAGAGCAGGGCAAGCAGGAGCTCCGCATCCGCCAGCTCACCCAGCTCCTGGAGAAGGCCAAGGTCGGCGAGGCTCCGGCGTCCGCGGACGGTGCCGTGGCGCCCGGCATGGTCGTGACGATCGCGTTCGACGGCGACGAGGACGACACCATGACCTTCCTGCTCGCCTCGCGCGAGTACGCGAGCGCGGACATCGAGACCTACTCGCCGCAGTCCCCGCTGGGCTCCGGCGTGATCGGCCACAAGGTGGGCGAGGACGCGGAGTACGAGCTGCCGAACGGCAAGAAGGCCTCCGTGACCATCCTCAAGGCCGAGCCCTACAACGGCTGACCCCGGCCGACAGTCCGTCCTCGGCGGGCCCCCGGCGCCCTCACGGCGCCGGGGGCTCCGTCATGTGCGGGCCTTCGTCATGCGCGAGGCTGCGTCATGCGCGGGGCTTCGTCATGCGGTGGCCGAGCGGTACTTGCGGACCGCCAGGGTTCTGAACACGACGACGATCAGGACCGAGTAGATCAGCGAGGCCCAGACCGGGTGCTGCATCGGCCAGGCGTCCGAAGGGGACACCCCGGGGTTGCCGAACAGCTGGCGGCAGGCCTGGACCGTGGCGCTGAAGGGGTTCCAGTCGGCGACGTGCTGCAGCCAGGGGGTCATACGGCTGGAGTCCACGAAGGCGTTCGAGATGAACGTCACCGGGAAGAGCCAGATCAGCCCGCCCGAGGTGGCCGCCTCCGGGGTGCGCACGGACAGGCCGATCAGGGCACCGACCCAGGTGAACGCGTATCCGAGCAGGAGCAGCAGGCCGAAGGCGCCGAGGACCTCACCGATGTTGGTGTGGGTGCGCCAGCCGACCAGCAGCGCAACCATGGCCAGCACGAACAGGGTCAGGGCCGTCTGCACCAGGTCGGCGAGCGTCCGTCCGGTGAGCACCGCGCCGCGTGCCATGGGCAGGGAGCGGAAGCGGTCGATGAGCCCCTTGTGCATGTCGTCGGCGATCCCCGCGCCGGCGCCCGCGGTGGCGAAGGTGACGGTCTGCGCGAAGATGCCGGCCATCAGGAACTCGCGGTACACGGAGGGGTCCGTGGTGCCGCCGATGTTCATGGAGCCGCCGAAGACATAGCTGAACAGCACCACGAACATGATCGGCTGGATGAGCCCGAAGATGACCATCTCGGGGATCCGGGACATCCGGATCAGGTTGCGCCTGGCGACGACCAGCGAGTCCCGGACGGACTGGCTGAGGGGGTTGCCGGGAGCCGCGACCCGCGCGGTGTCGGTGACGGCGCTCACTGGGCGTCCTCCTTCTGGTCCGTCTTCTGGTCGATCTTCCTGGCCGACTTCTTGTCAGGCTTCTTGTCAGGCTTCTTGTCGGTCTTCTCGTCCGTGGCCTCGTCCTTCATCTCGGCCACATGGCCCGTCAGGGACAGGAAGACGTCGTCGAGGGTGGGCCGGCGCAGGCCGATGTCGTCGATCTCGATACCCCGGGTGTCGAGCTCGCGGATGACCTCGGCGAGCAGCTTGGCGCCACCGGTGACGGGCACGGTGAGCTTGCGCATGTGGTCCTCGACCGTGGTGTCGCCCTTGCCGAAGCCGCGCAGGATCTCCGAGGCGGCCTGGATGTGCTCCCGCTCGTGCACGACGACCTCGACGCGCTCGCCGCCGGTGCGGGCCTTGAGCTGGTCGGAGGTGCCCTTGGCGATGACATGGCCGTGGTCGACGACGGCGATGTCATGGGCGAGGTGGTCGGCCTCTTCCAGGTACTGGGTGGTCAGCAGCAGGGTAGTGCCCCCGGAGACCAGCCCTTTGATGACCTCCCACAGCAGTTGGCGGTTGCGCGGGTCGAGGCCGGTCGTCGGCTCGTCCATGAACATCACGGGTGGCGAGACCACCAGGGCGGCCGCGAGGTCGAGGCGGCGGCGCATTCCGCCGGAGTAGGTCTTGGTGGGGCGGTCCGCCGCGTCGGCGAGGTCGAACTGCTCCAGCAGCTCCGCCGCGCGGGCCTTCGCGTGCTTGGCCTTCATCTGGTAGAGCTGGCCGACCATCTGGAGGTTCTCGCGGCCGGTGAGGTATTCGTCGACCGCCGCGAACTGGCCGGAGAGGCCGATGGAACGGCGCACGGCGTCGGGGTGCTTGAGGACGTCGATGCCGGCGACGACCGCCGAGCCGCGGTCCGGTTTGAGCAGGGTGGTCAGACAGCGGACGGTCGTCGTCTTGCCCGCGCCGTTCGGTCCGAGGAGGCCCAGGACGGTGCCTTCCGGGACGTCCAGGTCGACGCCGTCCAGTGCCTTTACGTCACCGAAGGTCTTGACCAGCCCTTCGGCATAGATGGCGCCTGGCATATGAGTCTCCACGTCGTCGGGGATTCTTGGGAAAGCCTAGGTTTCTGCGGTTTCTCCCGCCCGTTCTTTTCTTCCGCGGGCGGCGTGAGCGATGGCACGGGACACACCATAACGCGATGTATCGCGTCTCTCAATGGACTTACCCGAAAGAGTGACTTCTGGGTTCCGAGGGTTGCCGAGGGCGTCTGACCTCAGTCGATGACCGTGTAGCCCGCCTCACGCAGGGCGCGGCCGACCTCGGCGCAGTGCTCGGGCCCCTTCGTCTCCAGGTGCAGCTCGACCTCCGCCTCCGCGAGCCCGAGCCGTGGATCGGTCCGGATGTGGCTCACGTCCAGGACATTAGCGTCGGCCACTGACAACACCCCGAGAAGCGTCGCGAGGGCACCGGGACGGTCCGTCAGCCGCAGCCGGACGGCCAGGTAGCGGCCCTGCGCGGACATGCCGTGCCGCAGGACCCGCTGGAGCAGCACGGGGTCGACGTTGCCTCCGGACAGCACCGCGACGACCGGCCCCTCGAACGAGCCCGGGTCGCTCAGCAGGGCGGCCACCGGGCTCGCCCCGGCGGGTTCGACGACCAGCTTGGCCCGCTCCAGGCACAGCAGCAGCGCGGCGGACAGCTCGTCCTCGGTCACCGTGCGGACCTCGTCCACGAATTCGCCCACGATCCCGAACGGCACGTCCCCGGGCCGCCCCACCTTCATGCCGTCGGCCATCGTCACCGGGTTCTCGATCGCCACCGGGCGCCCGGCCGCCAGTGAGGGCGGATACGCGGCCGCGCCCGCCGCCTGCACGCCCACGATCCGCACGTCGGGCCGCAGCGACTTCACCGCGATCGCCACCCCGGCCGCGAGACCACCGCCGCCGATCCCGAGCACGACCGTGCGCACCTCCGGACACTGCTCCAGGATCTCCAGGCCGACCGTGCCCTGGCCCGCGATCACGTCCGGGTGGTCGAAGGGGTGGATGAACACCGCGCCCGTCTCGGCCGCGTACTCCTGCGCGGCGGCCAGCGTCTCGTCGACCACCTGCCCGTGCAGCCGCACCTCGGCGCCGTAGTGCCTGGTCGCGCTGATCTTCGGCAGCGGGGCGCCCTTGGGCATGAACACCGTGGAGCGCACGCCGAGCAGGGTGGAGGCCAGCGCGACCCCCTGCGCGTGGTTCCCGGCGCTCGCGGCCACGACCCCCGCGGCCCGCTCCTCGGGCAGCAGTCCGGCGATCCGCACGTAGGCGCCGCGGAGCTTGAACGAACCCGTCCGCTGGAGGTTCTCGCACTTGAAGTGCACCGGCGCGCCCACCAGCCGGCTCAGATGGCGGCTGCCCTCCATCGCGGTCGTCCGCGCCACGCCCGACAGCATCTTCTGCGCGCCGCGCACGTCGTCGAGCGTCACCGGCGGCACGGGGTGGGCCTTGCGGTAGTTCATGACTCAAGTCTCGCAGTTCACACGTGCGCGTTCGCGCTGTGACCAACGTCCGAGACGGGTTTGCGCAGCGCCGGTACGACCCGCCCCCCGGCCGCGTAACCTGTCCCCCAACCCAGCAGCCTTCATGAAGTGAGCCCCCGGCCATGCCCACAACACCTGAAATGTCGATGGACATGACGACCGTCGGTGACACCGGTCTCCTCGACGCCCTGCAGCACGAGGTGGCGGTCTTCGCCCGTCGTGCCGAACAGACCCGGCTCGGCGGGGTGGGGCAGGTGCGCAACTCCATGGACCGTGCCGCGTACCTGCTGCTCAACCGGCTCGACAAGGAAGGCCCGATGGGCGTCAAGGCGCTCGCGGCGAGCATGGGCATCGACTCCTCCACGGTCACCCGCCAGGTGGCGCCGCTCGTCGACACCGGCCTGGTCAAGCGCACCTCGCACCCCGAGGACGGACGCGCCGTGGTCCTCCAGCTCTCCCCGCGCGGACAGTCCCGGCTGGAGGAAGTGCGCTCCTCCCGGCGTCAGTTGATGGCCGAGCTGACACACGACTGGGCGCCGGAGGAGCGCGAGGCCTTCTGCACGCTCCTCACGCGCTTCAACACCGCGCTCTCCTCCCGGATGGCGGCCCAGGGGGTTCCGGGGCCGGAGGCGCAGACCTCCTGAGCACCCGCGCGCGTACCGCCCCGCCTCTTGACCGGACGGGCGGACCGGGCCTCATATGAGACCGGGTCCTCTGGGTCCTCGTGGGTCGTACGAAGCCGTCGTACGGCCATCCGCAGGCGGGGAGGTGCGGTGCGGCAACGGCAGGCGTCCCAGGGCACGCGTCGGGCCCGGGAGTTCGAGGCGTTCGTCGCCGGCGCGGCGGGACGGCTCCTGCACGCCGCGACACTGCTGACGGCGGAGTCGCCGGACGACAACCCGCGTGCACGTCGTCTGCTGACGCTGGCGCTCGCCCACACGTACGCGTGCTGGGACCGGCTGCGCGGCGAGGACCCCTACGACCGGGCCCGCCAGTACCTGGCCCTGCGCTTCGCCCACGGGGCGTGGCGCCGCCACGGCATCCTGCTGGGCGGGCGTACGCACCCCGCGAGCCCGTTGTCCCGGCTTGCCCCCCAGGAGCGGCTGGTCCTGGTGCTGCGGCTCTACGAGGGCGTGGCCGAGGAGCAGGCGGCGGCTCTGCTGGGCCTGCCGACGGAACGCGTCCGCACGATCTGCGACCGGGCGACGGCGACCCTGCTGCACCCGCCGCGCGACCCCGCACCGGCGGTGGTCGGGGCGAAGGTGGCGGCGTCATGACACGGCCGGCCCGTCCCGGGAGGTGCGCGTGAACCGTATGCAGCGCGAGGCGGCCGTGCGCCGGCTCATGGAACGGGGGACGCCCCAGGTGCCGGCGGATCTCTACGGGGACGTCGTACGCCGGGGGTCGCGCATGCTGCGCCGCCGGTCCCTGGCTCGCCGGGCCATGTGGCTGCTGCTGTTGGCGGCGAGTGTGGCGTTCGTGGTGTGGGCGCTGACCGCGCGCCCTTGGGTGGAGCCGCCGTCCACGACGACTCCACCGATGACGGGCTGGTGAGCCCGGCCGTACCTACTTGGCCAGCGCCTGCTGGAGGTCCTCCAGCAGGTCGTCGACGTTCTCGATGCCCACGGACAGGCGGACCAGGTCGGCGGGGACCTCCAGGGCCGAACCCGCCACGGACGCGTGCGTCATCCGGCCGGGGTGCTCGATCAGGGACTCGACGCCGCCCAGGGACTCCCCCAGCGTGAAGATCCTGGCGCGGTTGCAGACCTCGACGGCCGCCTCCTCGCCGCCCTCCACCCGGAAGGAGACCATGCCGCCGAAGGACCTCATCTGCTTGGCGGCGACCTCGTGACCGGGGTGTTCCGTCAGCCCCGGGTAGAGCACCTGCGTCACGCGCGCGTGGCGGGTCAGCATGTCGGCGATCTTGGTGGCGTTCTCGCTGTGCCGGTCCATGCGCACCGACAGCGTCTTGGCGCCGCGCAGCACCAGCCAGGAGTCGAAGGGCCCGGCGACCGCGCCCATCGCGTTCTGGTGGTACGCCAGCTCCTCGCCGAGCGTCTCGTCGGCGGTGACCAGGGCGCCGCCCACGACGTCGGAGTGGCCGCCCATGTACTTGGTCAGGGAGTGCACGACGACATCGGCGCCGAGCGACAGCGGCTGCTGGAGGTAGGGCGTCGCGAAGGTGTTGTCGACGACGAGCCTCGCGCCCGCGTCCCGGGCGACCTGGGCGACGGCGGCGATGTCGGTGATGCCGAGCAGCGGGTTGGAGGGGGTCTCCACCCACACGGCCTTGGTCTTCGGGGTGATCGCGGCCCGTACGGCGGCCGGGTCGCTGGTGTCGGCGACCGACCACTCGACACCCCAGCGGGCGACGACCTTCGCGAAGAGGCGGAACGTGCCGCCGTACGCGTCGTTGGGGATGACCACGTGGTCGCCGGGGCTGAGCAGCGTACGCAGCAGGCAGTCCTCGGCCGCCAGTCCGGACGCGAACGCGAGGCCCCGGCGGCCGCCTTCGAGGGCGGCGAGGTTCTCCTCCAGGGCGGTACGGGTCGGGTTGGCGCTGCGGCTGTACTCGTAGCCGCCGCGCAGACCGCCCACGCCGTCCTGCTTGTAGGTCGAGACCTGGTAGATCGGCGGGACCACCGCGCCGGTGAGGGGGTCCGCGGTGTTCCCCGCGTGGATCGCGAGGGTCTCGAAGTGCTGACTGATGTGCCTGTCGCTCATGGGCTCCGAGGGTAGTCCGCCCGGAGGTCCGATGACGGACGACGGGCTCCCGACGGCCGTACCGCAGGGTTTTCCCCAGGTGTTCGGGGCGGTCCGGGGAGTTTTCCACAGGGCGCGGACCGGGTTGGGCAATTGTCGGCGGCGTCTGGAACTCTTGAGGCATGGAAATTCTCTGGGTCCTGATGGCGGCGGTCCTGCTGGGCTTCGTGCTGCTTCCGTTCCTGCGGCGCGGGCGGGGCGGAATCGAGCAGGTCCCGGCCGGCCACCCGGACGCCGCGGACCCGGCGGACTACGGCTTCGTGCGGCAGGAGGAGCTGGACATCCGCATGCCCGGCCCCGACCAGGACCTGCTGGACGTCCTGGACCTGGTGCAGCGCACACAGGACTACAAGGCCGCCGCCCAGCTCCTGGCGGGCACCGAGCGGGAGGGCGAGCTGCGCTGGCAGCGCGTGCAGGCCTTCGCCGGAGCCGCCTCGCTGGAGCTTCAGCAGCGGCCGGGCGGGGTCAGCGAGGCGCCGGGCGGGCAGTGGCTGCGGGTGTGGCGGGCCGAGCAGCCCAAGGACGCGGGCGGCGCGGCCGTGCACGCGGAGTTCCTGGTCCAGCAGGCGTGGCGGACCTCGACGCCGGGCACGGACGAGTTCCGGATCATCATGGAGGAGGCGAAGGCGGCCTGCGGCGAAGCGGCGCTGCTGGCTCCCGGCGATCCGGTCCCGTACATCGTCGAGCTCTCCGTGGCGCGCGGACTTGCCTATCCGCAGGCGGAGTTCGAGCAACTGTGGCTGAAGATCCTGGACCGCGCGCCGAACCACATGGGGGCGCACCTGGCCGCGCTGCACTACTGGTGCGAGAAGTGGCACGGCTCGCGGGAGCTGGCGTACGGCTTCGCGGAGGCGGCGGCCGCCCGGGCCCCGCACGGCTCGCTGCTCGCCGCGATGCCGTTGTTCGCGGTCTTCGAGCACCTGCCCGAGGTCAACCTGGTCAGCGGTTTCTACCGGAGCGAGGTCGTCACGAAGGCGATCCACGGCGCGCTGCACGCGGTCCACTCGGCCCGCGCCGACGACCCGATGCTGGCCCATGTCCGCCACCTGCTGGTCTTCTTCCTGGTGCGCGGCGAACGCTGGTCCGAGGCCATGAACCAGCTGGTGCACATCGACGGTCATGTCGGAGCGCTGCCCTGGACCCTGTCCGCCGACCCGGCCGCGGAGTTCGCGATATACCGGGCGCTGGCGGTGGCGGGGTACGAGGCGAACGGCGGCAGCCCGGCGACACTCCCCCAGTGACGTGACGCCCCCGGCCGACGCCGGGGCTGCCGGAATGCGGCTCGGCACGGGAGGGTTGCTACCGGTGCCGCCGCCCCGCACACCTGCCCGGCACGCACGAACGAAGGAGCCCGCCCCATGCTGTTCGGCCGTACGCCCGTCCTGCCCACCCCCGAGCAGGCGCTGAAGGGCCGCTCCCAGCCGGCGTTCGCGCTCCCGGACCGCCACACCGTGCTCGGCACCCCGCTGCTCGGCCCCTACCCCGAGGGGCACCTCATCGCCGACTTCGGCATGGGCTGCTTCTGGGGCGCCGAGCGCAAGT
Source organism: Streptomyces sp. NRRL B-24085 (assembly GCF_001282115.1). Lineage (GTDB taxonomy): Bacteria > Actinomycetota > Actinomycetes > Streptomycetales > Streptomycetaceae > Streptomyces. The sequence goes on from NZ_LJBR01000272.1 coordinate 13,662, forward strand.
TCTGGCAGCTCCCGGCGGGGGTGTGGACGACCCTCGTCGGCTACCAGGGCGGCCACACCGAGAACCCCGTGTACGAGGAGGTCTGCTCGGGTCTCACCGGCCACACCGAGGCGGTCCGGGTGGTCTTCGACCCCGCCCTCGTCTCGTACGAGCGCCTCCTGAAGACCTTCTGGGAGTCCCACGACCCCACCCAGGGCTTCCGCCAGGGCAACGACGTGGGCACCCAGTACCGGTCGGCGATCCACACCCACGGCCCCGAGCAGGCAGCGGTGGCCGAGGCCTCCCGCGCCGCCTACCAGCGAGTCCTGACGGCCTCGGGCCACCGCACGATCACCACCGAGATCCTGCCCGCGGAGAGCCGCCCGTTCTACCCGGCGGAGAGCCACCACCAGCAGTACCTCGACAAGAACCCGGCGGGGTACTGCGGGATCGGCGGGACGGGTGTCTCCTGCCCGGTCGGCGTGGCCAAGGCGGAGGGCTGACGTCACGGGTGGCCTTCGGAACGTACGCCCGCAGCGTGCGTGACGAGCGTTTTCCGCTCGTCAGACGGCACGCGGCGCTGAGGTGTGCCGTCGGCGACTACGGCCCGCTCGGCTTCAACGCGACCTGGGCGTATCTGAGCACGACGGCGTGCCCCACCCCGGATCTGCGCAGGGATTCCGCGGCGCTGTTGCGCGCGCTGGCCACCTTGGAGGAAAGCCGAGCCGCACACCTAGCCGAGATGGACGCCTTCGCCGCCCGCCGCCGGGTGGAGAAGGCTGTCGGCCGCCGAACGCCACGGGCTTCCGACACGGCCACTCTGCGTTTTCCGCGCTGGCCGAGTTCGGCGCCCCCTTCCCGATTGGGACTGATCGCCGCCGTGGCGAATCGACACTCGGCGTTCCAGCGCATCCCCTACCCCGACGAGACGCTCTCCCCCGACATCGAAGTACGCCGACTCGCCAACCTGCACGCCCGTCTCGAAGGCTGCGCCGCGTCCTACCTCAAGGCCCTCGGTCGCCTTGACCGCCGGGCGGCAGCGGAACTGACCGACACCGTCCACGGCATCCGCAACCTTGGCCGGCCGGGCTACTCGCCCCTGAACATGTACCTGCTCCCATGGCTGCGCTTCGCGAACCTACTCACGTACGCCGTCGACGTGTCCTTGGCCATCGAGCACTGACACCAGCAGTACCTCGACAAGAACCCGGCGGGGTACTGCGGGATCGGCGGGACGGGGGTGTCCTGCCCGATCGGCGTGGCCGGGGCCGACGGCTGAGGTCGAGGCGTCCGCGCCGCCAGCGACGCGGACCGTCGGCGGCTCCGACTGTTCAGCCAGGCGGAAGGACGTCGGGGGGCGGCCGGATGCGGTGACGTGGGGGCCGGGAGGGAACGGGTTCTCCCAGGCCCCTCGGGGAGAGCGCATGGCGGGAGGGATCATGGTCGGGTGACTGGACTCTCCCCCTATCAGCGGGACCTGCGCGGCCGGCTCGCGGCGGTTCCCGTGCTCCCCGTGCCCTCCCCCTGGCAACCGGCGTTCGAGCCCTGTGCCGCGGTCGGAGGGCTGCTCGGGATCGGGTTCGCGACGCATCCGGACAGCGGCGACGACCTCGTGATGGTCGTCTCGTCCGCCGGTCACGGTCTCTTCGACGCCGGCACCGGGGAGAAGATCGCGCGGGACCGCGATCCCGGTCCGGAGAGCAGTACCCCGGACGTGGCCGCGGACCTGACCTGTCCGGGTCTCGGACCGGTTGCCGGCAGCAGGGTGCACATCGCCGGGCTGTTCGGCGGCGGGCTGCACTCGACCACCGGCGACGGCTGGTACGTGCAGGTCGTCTCGCCGGACTGGCCCCACCACCGTGTCCTGCTCTCCCACGGCAGCGGCATGCCCCACCGCGATCCGCACGGCGAGCGGTGGTGGCACGTCTTCCACGCCGACTACTCAGAACTCCGGGCCGTCGGCTTCTCACCCTCCGGACGTACGCTCGCCGTGGCGACCAGCAGCGATGTGACCCTGTGGACGCGTCCGGAGGGTGCCTGACGGAAACGGGACGGGGCGGCCGTCAGCCGTCCGCGCGGGCCGGCAGCCGCCAGCCGGGGCGGGGGAAGTGGCAGGTGTAGCCGTCCGGGTAACGCTGGAGGTAGTCCTGGTGCTCGGGCTCGGCCTCCCAGAACGGACCGACCGGCTCCACCTCGGTGACGACCTTGCCCGGCCACAGTCCGGAGGCGTCCACGTCCGCGATCGTGTCCTCGGCGATCCGCTTCTGCTCGTCGTCGACGTAGTAGATCGCCGAACGGTAGCTGAGGCCGATGTCGTTGCCCTGGCGGTTCTTGGTGCTCGGGTCGTGGATCTGGAAGAAGAACTCCAGGAGCGCGCGGTAGTCGGTCTGCTCGGGGTCGAAGAGGATCTCGATGGCCTCCGCGTGCGTGCCGTGGTTGCGGTAGGTGGCGTTCGGCACGTCACCCCCGGTGTAGCCGACCCGGGTCGCCGTCACGCCCGGAAGCCGGCGGATCAGCTCCTCCATTCCCCAGAAGCATCCGCCCGCCAGCACAGCCCTCTGTGTCTGCGCAGCCATCGCTGTCCTCCCATATCTGCTCACGCGGGCCGGCCGACCGGCACACCGCCGGTGTCCCCCGGCCCGCTCCCCCCTCAACGCGCGAGGGCTCCGGGCGATTCCACGGCCGACCGATCAGGCAGCGATGGTGCCTGTGTGACGTGGTTGCCCATAAGGTGCCCTGCGTGACTGCCAACCTGAGTTCCACGAGAACCCGCGCAGCGCTGCGCACGTCGGCGCGGGTCTCCGCGGAGCTGCTGCTCATATTGCTGCTGCTCGCGGTGGCCCTGTGGCTCCTGGGCCGCACGTGGTCCGTGGTCTGGCCGCTGGTGATCGGTCTGCTGCTGACCACGCTGACCTGGCCGCCGACCCGCTTCCTGCTGCGCCGCGGGTGGGGTCCCGCTCTCGCCGCCTCGACGGTGACCGTGCTGTCGCTGCTGGTCGCCGCGGGCGTCGTGGCACTGATCGCGGTGCCGGTGGCGTCCCAGTCCGGCGACCTGACGGACGGGGTGATCGACGGCGTCCAGAAGGTGCGCGAGTGGGCCGCCGGGCCGCCGTTGAACATCGGTGACGCCCAGATCGACAAGGCCTTCGACACCGCGGTCTCCCGCGCGCAGGACGGTCTCGGCAGCATGGTCGGCGCGGTCGTCACCGGAGTGAGCACCGTGGTGAACGGCCTGGTGACCGCGGTCCTGGCCGTGTTCCTGATGTTCTTCTTCCTCAAGGACGGCCCGCGTTTCCTGCCGTGGCTCGCCCGCCAGCTGCCCGGCCGGCTCGCCACCGACGTCCCGACCGTGGCCGCGCGCAGCTGGGACACCCTGGGCTCCTTCGTGCGGTCCCAGGCCGCCGTCGGCCTCATCGACGCCGTTCTCATCGGCCTCGGTCTGTGGATCCTGGGGGTACCGCTGGTGCTCCCGCTCGCGGTGCTGACCTTCGTCTCCGCGTTCGTGCCGATCATCGGCGCCTTCTTCGCCGGTTTCGTCGCCGTGCTCATCGCACTGGTCTCCAACGGGCTGATGGACGCGCTGATCGTGCTGGCCATCATCGTCGTGGTGCAGCAGCTCGAGGGCAACGTGTTCCAGCCCATGATCCAGAGCCGGGGACTCGGCCTGCACGCGGCGGTGATCCTGCTGGCGGTGACGTTGGGCGGCAGCCTCGCCGGAATCGTGGGCAGTCTGCTCGCGGTGCCGGTCGCCGCGCTGATCGCGGTGATCTGGGGTTACGTTCGCGAGCAGCTCCAGGAGCCGCCGCAGGACCCTGACACCGACGAGCCGGAGAGCGGTGTCGCCGCCCCGTCCTGAGGGGCGGCACCCCGTCGGACCCCGGGTGTCAATCAATTCGACCCCGTTGAAAAGGAACCGCGACCGCGGCATCCCCGCCCTACGATCGCCCGCATGCGGATTCAACGGATATTACGGACGCTCGTCGTGCTCGTCCTGGCTCTCGCCGCGGCCCTCGGAGGTGCCGTGGGGACGGCACAGGCAGACGGCAGCCGGGCCTCCTCCGACCGGCAGTTGCTGTTCTACAACCACTCCTACGGCGTTCTCGACCGGGAGACCGCCGACGCGATCGAGCACTCCGACTACTTGAGGGACTTCGCCAACTTCCTGGTCCGCACCACCACCGGTGCCGGCGGGCAGACCTGGACCGGCCGCTACCTGATGGGCCGCGAGACCTATCTCGAACTGTTCGGAGTCGGTGACATCGCCGGCCCGGACGGCACCCTCGGCTCCGCCGGGCTGGGCCTGTCCACCGAACGGGACGGGGACCTGGCGACGGTCACCGAACGGCTGAGGAGCGAGGGGGTCGCCGACCCCGTCGAGTTCCTCCAGACCCGGGACTTCGGTGACGGGGTGCCCGTGCCGTGGTTCGACGCCATCCTCACCGCCACCGAGTACGACGCCTTCGGCGCCTGGGCGATGGAGTACCGGCCCGAGTACTTCGCCGACCCCCGCAGCAACACCGAGCCGGCGAGCTTCCCCGGTGACGTGGGCCGGGAGCGGGTGCTGTCCGACGACTACCGCACCCACCTGATGCGTGACGTGACCTCCGTCCGCATCGCGGTCACCGAGGGCGACCTCGCCGACACCGTGCCGCTGCTGCGGGCCGGCGGATTCGCCGTCAAGAGCGTGACGGGCGGGGGCGTCGTCGCGCAGGGCGGCGGCACCACGATCCGGTTCGACGCCGTCCCGCGTGAGCAGGCGGGTCTCCAGCGGGTCGAGATGTCACTCAACAGGCCCGTGAAGGACCGGCACGCGGAGCAGATCGGTCACTCGACCCTGACGGTCGGCCCCGGCAGCCGGGCCGTGTGGACGTTCGCGGCCAACGGCGCCCAGTAGGCACACGCCCGCACACGCAGGCGGCGGGGGCCTTTGGCGAGGGGACCAGGAAACCTCAGCCCCCGCTGCCGTACGGGCGCGTGAGGATCTCCAGTCGGTGGCCGTCTGGGTCGTCGAAGTACACGCCGCGGCCGCCGTCGTTGTGGTTGATCTCGCCGGGGCGGTGGTGGAAGGGGTCCGCCCAGTACGTCAGTCCCGCCTCCCGGACACGGGCGAAGATCGTGTCGAAGTCGTCCTCGGAGACGAGGAACGCGTAGTGCTGCGGCGTGATCCGCTCGGTCGTGTCCAGGTAGTCGAGGGTCACGCCGTTGGGGATCTCGACCGGGACGAAGGGGCCGTACTGCGGGCTCACCGTCAGTCCCAGGATGTCGGCCAGGAAGCGGGCCGAGGCGTGCTTGTCGCGCGCGGTGACGATGGTGTGGTTCAGCCGAACGGTCATCGCTGCCTCCTCCTTCCGACCGTACTCCGTGGCGTACGGCGAAGGGCCCCGGCGTGAGACCGGGGCCCTTCGTTCCTGCCGGGTGGGTCAGATCGTCGCCGTGTCGATCACGAAGCGGTAGCGGACGTCGCTGTTGACGACCCGCTCGTACGCCTCGTTGATCTCCGACGCGGCGATCAGCTCGATCTCGGCGCCGATGCCGTGCTCGGCGCAGAAGTCCAGCATCTCCTGGGTCTCGGCGATGCCGCCGATCGCCGAACCGGCGAGCGTCTTGCTGCCGCCGATGAGGGAGAACAGGTTCAGGGAGATCGGCTCCTCGGGGGCGCCGACGTTCACCAGGGCGCCGCCGGCCTTGAGCAGACCGAGGTAGGCGCCGAAGTCCAGCGGCGCCGAGACCGTGGAGAGGATGAGGTCGAAGGAACCGGCCAGCTCCTTGAACGTGGTCTCGTCGCTGGTCGCGTAGTAGTGGTCGGCGCCCAGCTTGAGGCCGTCGTCCTTCTTGCGCAGGGACTGGGACAGGACGGTGACCTCGGCGCCCAGCGCGTGCGCGATCTTGACGCCCATGTGGCCGAGACCGCCCAGGCCGATCACGGCGACCTTCTTGCCGGGGGCGGCGCCCCAGCGCTTGAGCGGGGAGTACGTGGTGATGCCGGCGCACAGCAGCGGCGCGGCCTCGTCGAGGGCCAGGCCCTCGGGGATGCGGACGACGAAGTTCTCGTCGACGACGACCTTCTCGGAGTAGCCGCCGTAGGTGGGCTCGCCGTCCTTGCCGACGGAGTTGTACGTGCCGACGTTGCCGCCGGTGCAGTGCTGCTCCAGGCCGGCCTTGCAGTTGTCGCACTCACGGCAGGAGTCGACGAGACAGCCGACGCCCACCCGGTCGCCGACCTTGTACTTGGTGACGCCGGGGCCGACCTCGGAGACGATGCCCGCGATCTCGTGGCCCGGGACCATCGGGAAGATGGCCTCGCCCCAGCCCTCACGGGCCTGGTGGATGTCGGAGTGGCAGATGCCGGCGAACTTGATGTCGATCAGGACGTCATGCTCACGGACCGCCCGGCGCTCGATGGTGGTGCGCTCCAGGGGAGCCTTCGCGGCGGGGGCGGCGTATGCGGCGACAGTGGTCATGCCCGGGTTCTCCTAGCGAGGGGGTCCGTGCCCGGCTGCCTTCTGTCCATCCGTCCGGGCACGATCCCCAGAGTGCCCCGCGGATCGTGATCCACCCAGGCCACAGCTTTGCGTACGTCCGCTGTTCCTACTACTGGCGGGGACATGATGGTGAACGTACGACCGTGAATACTTGACGTATGGACGAGATGGCCGAGGAACTGCCCGGAAGCGGCTCACTGGACCGGCGTGCCGAGCTCAGCGAGTTCCTGCGCACCCGGCGGGCCCGGCTGAAGCCGGAGGACGTGGGGCTGCCGGACTTCGGGCGGCACCGCAGGGTGCCCGGACTGCGCCGGGAGGAGCTGGCGCAGCTGGCGGGCGTCTCCGTGGCGTACTACACCCGCCTGGAACAGGGCAACGGGCGGAACGTCTCGACGGAGGTCCTCGACTCGATCGCCCGCGCCCTGCGGCTGACGGACGCCGAGCACGCGCACCTCACGCACCTGGCGAAGCCCAAGCAGCACAAGAAGAAGCCGGCCGCGCGGACCGAGCAGGTGCGCAGGTCGATCCGGCACCTGCTGGACACGATGGACGTGCCGGCGTACGTGTCCGGGCGGCGCTCGGACATCCTCGCCTGGAACCGGATGGCGGCGGCGGTCTTCGGCGACTGGTCGGAGCTGCCGGTGCAGGAACGCAACTGGGCCCGGCTGGTGTTCCTGCGGCCGGAGTACCGCGAGCTGTTCGTGCCGTGGGAGCAGAAGGCGACGGACATGGTCAGCTATCTGCGCATGGACGCGGGCTGCCATCCGGACGATCCCCGGCTGTCCGCGCTGGTGGGTGAACTGTCCGTCAAGAGCGAGGAGTTCAGGCGGCTGTGGGCCACGCACGACGTCAAGGAGAAGAACTTCGGCGTCAAGCACCTCCGCCACCCGCTGGTGGGTGATCTGACCCTGCACTTCGAGTCGTTCCCCCTGTCCGACGGCACCGAGCAGGCCCTGATCACCTACCACGCGGAACCGGGCACCCCGTCGGCCGACGCGCTCAGGCTGCTGGCGAGCTGGGGCGCGGACGCGACCCGGGCGGGCGAGTCCGCGCACTCCTGACCCTGCTCAGCCCTGGTACGGCAGCGCGGCCCCCCAGTTCCACTTCGGCACGGGCTGCTCCGCGGGCGGCTTGGCGTCCGGTCCGGAGAAGTGCACCGCGAGCCGGGTGCCCCACTCGACGTAGGCGAGGAACGCCGAGCGGAACTCCGCGTCGGTGGGCAGGCCGGCCTCGTCGGCGGCGTCCTGGATGAGGTTTACCCAGCGGCGCCGCTGCGGCTCGGTGATGTCGCGGCCGAGGTGCTTGGCGACCATGTGGCCGTGGCCGCCCTGGGTCTCCGAGTAGGCGGTCGGGCCGCCGAAGACCTCGGCGAGCCACAGGGCGACGTGCTCGGCGTGGTCGGGTGCCAGGCCCGCGAACACGGGGGCCAGCAGGTCGTCGGCCAGGACCTTCTCGTAGAACACCGTGGTGAGCCGGCCGAAGGCCTCCGCGCCGCCCGCCCACGCGAACAGGGTGGGGACGGCCGCGCCCCGGCCGCGGACCGTGGTCGGCTTGTAGTGGCGCATCTCCTCGATGTTCTCGGTGTACGGCCGGATCTCGGCGAGGAAGTCCCGGAAGAGCTCCGACTTGCGGAAGCCCTCCAGATGGTCCTCGGTGGACGTCCAGGTGATGCGCAGCACGTAGTGCTCGAAGTCCTCCTCGCAGCGCGCCAGTTCGTAGTCGACGCACTGCGGGGCGGCCGCGAGCTGGACGGAGGCGTGGGTGTAGGCGGACAGGAACTCCGCCGAGCGGTCTTCCGGGATGCGGTAGCGGATGTACTCGACGGTCTCTGTGGTCATACGGCCACTCAAACACGGGCGGCGGCCGGAAGCACAGCGACAAGGGCCCGCCGGAAACGGTGCTTCCGGCGGGCCCCGACTAGCGTCGCGCGCAGATCACTTCGCGTAGTACGCGTTGTAGATCGAGATCGTCGACTTGTTGCCCTTCTTGTCGGCGATCTTGGCGTGGAAGGAGATGGCCTTCCCCTTCGCCGGGTTCTTCACGGTGATCTTGCCGCCCGAGACCGTGACCTTCTTCCAGGTCTGGCCGTAGTCGTACGACACGTACACCGCGAGGGACTTCAGGTTGGAGCCCTTGGCGGAGCCCTCGACGGTCAGCGGGATCCTGACCGTCTTGCCGGCCTCGACCCTGCTGTCCAGACCCGTGGCCGCGTTGAAGCGGACCGTGGAGGCGGGCAGCTTGGTCGGATCGGCGGTCTTCTTGGACGAGAACGTCCAGCTCGCGTCGATCCGGGTGGAGGCGGCCGCGACCTTGACGCTGCGCTTGACCGAGGTCGTCAGCTTGTACGAGGCCTGGCCGGCCGGGACCTTGAACATCTTCTCGCCGAACAGCGGGTCGTCGTTCGAGCCGACCTTGACGCCGTTCTTGTACAGCGTGGTGTTCACCGAGGTGAACACCGAGGAGCCGGCGTGGCCCTTGCCGTCCGCGAACAGCGGCAGGTAACCGAAGATCTCGTTGCCGTCGCGGTACAGACCGAAGTCGGCGTTGAGGTGCGGGCCGAAGACCGCGGTGTTGAAGGTCTTGCTGTAGGACTTGCCGCCCTGGAAGGACTGCGCGGCACCGAGCGTGTAGAACGCGTCGGCGATCGGGAAGCCGTCCGGGTCGACACCGCTGTCCTGCTCGAAGTCCATCTCCCACTTGACCCCGCTGGTGGTGGAGAGGTGCAGGGTACGGGTGCTGGGCAGGGTCTGCTGGATGCCGATCGAGGAGGCGGAGAAGGAGCCGGGCAGCCAGCCCACGGCGTTGACCGAGCCCTTCTTGCCGCTCGCCGCCGCGCCCAGGCCGACCTTCACCTCGGCCAGCTCGCTCGCCTTGTAGTGCTTGGTGTAGCCGGTGGCGAACTGCTTGACCTTGCCGCCGGCCACGGTGTCGTACTGCTCGGTGGCGCCCTTGCTCCAGTGGCCGTCGAACTGCTCGCTGAGCGAGCCGTCGGTCACCTGCGGGCCGAAGTGCGCGGTACGGAAGCCCGCGTACGAGTTCAGGAACCAGCCGTAGCCGAACCCGCCGTTGGGCGTGTCGATCTGGAAGCCGGGAGAGGCGAACTCCGACTTGGCTGCCGTGTCCGGCACGGTGATGTCGACCGGCTTGGCCTTGCGCGCGTCCAGCGTGATCGTCGTGTTCTTGGTGACGTTCAGCTTCGGCTGGACCAGCCAGTCGGCGCCCTTGGCGATGTCCTCCGGGTCCACGAAGTAGGCGGAGTTGAGGATGTAACCGCCCTTGGGCACGCGGACGGTGACCGAGCCGTCCTCCTCGTACGGCGTGAACCACTTGCCGTTCGCGAGGCCGGAGATGCCGGACAGGTCCGCGCTGTAGTTCTTGGTCGGCTTGCCGTCACGGTCGAGGACGTTCAGCGTGACGTCGTACGACTCGACCTCCCGCTGCACCGCCGCCGCCGTGCGCACGGTCTGGCCGTCGCCCGTGGCGGTGACGTACGCCGAGTAGGCGCCGTCCAGGGTGCCGCCCAGCTTGGTGTTGACGGTGACGTCGACGGAGGCCTTGCCGCCCGCCGGGACCGTCACCGTGGTGGCGCCCAGCTTGAAGAAGCCGGCCGGAGCGGCCTGCCCCTTCGGGTCGGTGGCCGTCGACGACAGCTTCAGCGTGACGTCCTTGGTACCGAGGTTGCGGTACGTCACCTGCTCGGTGACCGGCTTGTCGTCGGTGTGCGGCCACTGCTGCGTGCCGAAGCTCACCGACACCGGGTCGGCGATGACGGTCTGCTTGATGGCCTTGTCGACCTGGATGCGGCCCGAACCCTGCTGGAACGGGGTGTACTTGCCGCCCTTGGCGGAGCCGGCCAGCGCGCCCTTCAGCTCGGCGTAGCCCCAGTCCGGGTGCTCCTGCTTGAGGATCGCCGCCGCGCCCGCGACATGCGGGGTCGCCATCGACGTACCGGAGATGGTGAGGTAGCCGGCGGGCTTCTCGCCGACCTCCTTGGCGATGAGGCTGCCGGGGGCGGCGGCCGCGGTGATGTCCACGCCGGGCGCGGTCACGTCGGGCTTGATCTGCCCGTCGAGGCCGGGGCCGGTGCTGGAGAAGGACGCCAGCTTGTCCTTGTCGTCGACCGCGCCGACGGTCAGGGCGGAGGCGGCGCTGCCCGGGGAGCCGATGGTCTGGTCGCCGAAGTCGCCCTCGTTGCCGGCGGCGATGGCGAACAGGATGCCCTTGGTCTGCGAGAGCTTGTTGACCTCGGCTTCCAGCGGGTCGATCTCCGGGGTGTCGCCGCCGCCGAGGCTGAGGTTGACGACGTCGGCGCCCTGCTCGGCCGCCCACTCCATGCCGGCGAGGATCTGGGAGTCCTCGCCGTAGCCGTCGTCGCTGAGCACCTTGCCGTTGAGGAGCTTGGCGCCCGGCGCCACCCCCTTGTACTTGCCGCCGGACTTCGCGCCGGTGCCGGCCGCGATGGAGGCGACGTGGGTGCCGTGGCCGAACTTGTCGGTCGCGTCGGCGGAGGTCGAGAAGTTCTTCGCCGCGATCACCTGGTCCTTGAGGTCCGGGTGGGTCGCGTCGACACCGGTGTCCAGGACGGCGATCTTGACGCCCTTGCCGTCGTAGCCCTTGGCCCAGGCGGTCGGCGCGCCGATCTGCGGCACGGACTTGTCAAGGCTGGCCTTGCGGACGCCGTCGAGCCAGACGTGCGCGATGCCGGAGGCAGTCCTGTCGCCGTTGGTGACCGCGGCCCACAGCTCGGACGCGTCCTCCTTCGGCGTCTGCACCGCGTCGGCGTTGAGCGAGGTCAGGGAGTGGCGGAGGGTGCCCGCGTCCCGGACGTCGTCCTTGGCCGCGCTGGCTGCGCCCTTGTAGCCGACGATCACCTTCAGTCCCTTGCTCTGGGACTTGCGGGTGGCGGCCTTGTTGAGCTCGGTGACGTCGAACAGCCGCTGGTCGAGCTTGCCGCTCGACACCAGGCGGGCCACGTCGGACGGCAGCACGTAGGTGTGGCCGTCGGCCTTGCGGAGCTGGACCGGTATGTGCTCGCGGCCCTTCGCGGGCTCCAGGCCCACGACACGGCCCTTGGCGTCCACGACGACGCGGTCACCGGTGATCAGGGTGATGCGGTGCTTGGGCGTGAGCTGCGCCTTGTGCGACTGCGAGACGTTCGCCGTCCGCTGCGCGTCCGCCGACGCCGGGCTGGTCATGCCCGCCGCGAGCGCTACCGCGGCCGCCGTGGCGATCGTGGCCGCGCATGCCTTTTTCACTTGTCTGCGCAAGTTTCCCCCTTGCAGAAGGACCGGGTGAATTCCCCGTTCACCCGGGCGGGGGGCAGACTCGCACACACGTATGCGCGCACCCCCCGGTGCTCGCAGTATGCCGAGGGGTGATCACGACCTCAATAGACAACTCCCCGACAGCAAAGTCTGTTACAAGACCGCCGGGTTCAGCGGGAGTTGGGCGTGCCCCGCCCGTCAGGAGGCGGCGTTCTCCTTCACCGTGATCCGTCCCTTGCGGATCGTGGCGAGGCGGGGGGCCTTCCTCGCGATGGCCGAGTCGTGGGTGACCATGATGAAGGTCAGCCCCAGCTCCTTCCACATGCGTTCGAGTACGTCCATGATCTCGTCGCGCATCGACTCGTCGAGGTTGCCGGTGGGTTCGTCGGCCAGGAGCACCTTCGGCTGCTTGACGAGGGCGCGGGCGATGGCGACGCGCTGCTGCTGTCCGCCGGACAACTCCGAGGGCAGGTGCCTGAGCCTCTCTCCGAGCCCCACGGAGCCGAGGGCCTCCGCCGCCCGCTCCCGCCGCTCCTTCACCTTGACGCCGAGGGGTACGAGGGCGGTCTCGACGTTCTCCTGGGCGGTGAGGGTGGGGATGAGGTTGAAGGACTGGAAGACGAAGCCGATGTTCTCGCTGCGGACCTTGGTCAGCCGGGCCTCCGACAGTCTCGCCAAGTCGGTGCCGTCCAGGACGACTTCGCCCTCGGTGGGCTTGTCGAGTCCGCCGAGCATCTGGAGGAGGGTGGACTTGCCGCCGCCGGTGGGGCCCTGGATGACGAGACGGTCCCCGTCGGCGATGGTGAGGTCCACACCGGCGAGCGCGTCGACGGTGTCCTTGCCCCGGGTGTAGCGCTTGGTGACGCTTCTGAGTTCGTACATGGTGACTCCTGGAGGGTTGGTTCGGGGTGGTGCGGATCGTCGTCGGCCGCGCCCCAGGTGGGTTCAGCCGGGTATGCCTTGCCCGCACCCACTCAGGGGCGCGGGGAACTGCGCGACCGGCCACGGCGCCCCCCGCACCCGCGGGACCACAGGGCGAGGCACATCCGTGGGCGCACCGGCACACCGGCACCGGCACCGGCACCGGCACCGCAGCGGACGCCCGCTACTCGACTCGGCGCAACGCGTCCGCCGGCCGCAACCGCGACGCGCGCCAGCCGCCGAACGCCCCGGCGACGAGACCGCCGGCCACCGCCAGGCCGACGGCGACCGCCACCGTCGTGAGGCTGACCGGGGCGGTCAGGGCCACGTCCAGCGTCCTGGCGGCCACCTGGCGTCCGGGCCCGCCGAAGCCTCCCCCGCCCCCGGGGCCACCGGCACCCCCGCCGCCCCCTCCCA
>NZ_LJBR01000273.1 GCF_001282115.1 Streptomyces sp. NRRL B-24085
CTCCCTCACCGGTGTCTCCTTCGCCTACGGTCCCGCCGCCACCCCCGTCGTCGACCGCCTCGACCTCGCCCTGCCGCGCGGCGCCCACCTGGCCGTCGTGGGCCCCAGCGGGATCGGGAAGTCCACGCTCACCGCCCTGGTCGCCGGGCTGCTCGAACCCACCGGGGGGCGGATCCGGCTGTGCGGGCACCCCGTGCCCTCCCCCGACGCGGCCGCGCTGCGGGTGCTCATCCCGCAGGAGGCGTACGTCCACACCGGCACCCTGGCCGAGAACCTCGGGCACCGCGCACGGCGTACGGCACGCACGAGGAGCTGGTGCGGGACTCGCCCGCGTACCGCGCGCTCGTGGGCGGCTGGACGGCCGTGGCCCCCGGCCGGTCAGAGCCAGCCCTGGCCCTGCGAGATCCGGATCGCGTCGATGCGGTTGCGGGCTCCGGTCTTGCGGGTGATCGCGGCCATGTAGTTGCGCACGGTCCCGTGGGACAGGCACAGGCTCCCCGCGATCTCCGCGATGGAGGCTCCCTCGGCCGCGAGGGATAACACGCTCAGTTCCCGTCTGGTCAGCGGCATCTCCGCGGCCTGGAGGAAACCGAAGCCCAGCGAGTCGTCGACGAAACGTTTCCCTTCGGCGACCCGGCGGATTCCGCGCACCAGCCGTTCCGGCGCCGCCCCCTCCTTGTCGACGTAGCCGAGCGCCCCGGCCTCCACGGCCCGCTTCAGCAGTCCGGGCCGGTTGGCGCTGGCCATCACCAGGAGGCGCGGCGGACTGCGGTCCGGCTCGCGCAGGGACAGCTCCCCCAGCGGCGGGAGGCCGTAGGTGTCCGAGCATTCGAGGTCGGCCGCGCAGACATCGGGACGCACGGTCCGCAGACGTCCGGGCGCGGTCTGCCACGGGGTGTCGAACACCCCGAGGTCGGGTTCCCGGCGGAGCCACTCCGCCAGGGCCGATCTCACCAGACACGCGTCGTGCACCAGAAGCACCCGGATCACTGCTCGTCCCCCTCGATTCGCCGTACTCGGTCCCGTGGCATGAACGCGTGCCCCATTGTTCGGGTCCCGGACCGCCCTCGGGCGCGAAGAATTGGCCATCAGGGTGCGCGGGGGCGCACGAGCGGCGCCCGTGTGCCGTGCCGCGCTTCGACTGTGGGGGCATGGTCCCGGGCCGAGGGGGTACGCGGCCGCCCTCACCGTCGTGCGGGCACCCGTGTGCCCGCACCGGGCAGCGCTCGCCGTGCGGGACGCGCCGGGAAGGGGCAGATTTGATCCCTGGGAGCCCGGCGCGCGACAGCGGCCCGCGCTCTTTCCGGCCCGCGCCCGTGCGAGGAGGTGGTCGGCGTGTCCGACGGGCATATGTCCCCGGCGCCGGCGAGCGCCCGGACGCGGGTGGGACGGCCGCTGCTCTCCCTCGCGCTGGCGTCGATGATGGACGAGGTGCACGCCCACTCCGGCGCGGTCTACCTCATGGCCGCCGACGAACCCGTGCTGGAGATGGCGGTGATGGCGGGCCTGCCGCGGGCGTTCGCGGCGCCCTGGGAACGGGTGGGCCTGAGCGCGCCGATCCCGGTGGCGGAGGCGGCGCGGGAGCGGCGGCTGGTGTGGGTGGGCGGCGAGCAGGAGATGGCGAGCCGCTATCCGCGGATCGCCGTGGTGCTGCCGTATCCCTTCGCCCTGGCCGCGGTGCCGGTGGCGACCGCGTCCAAGGTGTACGGCGCGGTCTTCGTGACCTGGCCCGGTTCGCACCCCCCGGACCTGTCCGACCGGGAGAGGGACCACCTGAACGCGGCCTGCGGGCGGCTCGCGGTGCGGCTGGAGCGGACGGTGGAGGACAGCCTCGCCCCGCACACCGAACCGGACCTGCTGGCCTCCGCCCACGTGGGCAGCCCGGCAGGGACGCTGGGCACGGTGGAGGCGGCCCGGATCAGCCAGCACAGCACGTCCTTCGTGGCGCTGCGGCCGCCCGGGGACTGGCTGTCGTTCCGGCTGTACCCGAGCACCACCGGGCTGAGCGTCCGGGTGAGCCGGGCCCGGGCGGTGGCGGAGATGAGCCGGGCCGGGCCGCGGCCCGGGGACTCCCCGTCCCGGCTGGTCACGATCTCGCAGGTGCTGAGCCTGGCCGGGGCCCTGACCGAGGCGGTGGGTGTGCAGGACGTGGTGCAGCTCGTGGCCGACGAGATCGCCCCGGCGGCGGGGAGCCAGGCCCTGGTCGTGCTCGGCAAGCGGGCCGGACGGCTGCACGTGCTCGGACACCGCGGGTATCCGGACGCGCGGGTCGTGGAGCGGTTCGACGGGCTGCCGCTGACCGAGTCCACACCGGGCACCCGCGCCCTCACCACCGGGGTGCCCGCGTTCTTCGAGTCCCGGGACCAGTTGGAACGCCTCTATCCGCTGCGTCACGCCACCCCCGACGGATTCGCGGCCTGGGCGTATCTGCCGCTGATCGCCTCCGGCCGCCCGGTCGGCACCTGTGTGCTGGCCTACGCCGAACGGCACCCGTTCCCCGCGGACGAGCGAGCGGTGCTGACGAGCCTGGGCGGGCTGATCGCGCAGGCCCTGGAGCGGGCCGTCCTGTACGACGCCAAGCACCAGTTGGCGCACGGCCTCCAGGCGGCGCTCCTCCCCCACACCCTGCCCACCCTGCCCGGCATCGACGCGGCGGCCCGCTATCTGCCGGCCACCCAGGGCATGGACATCGGCGGTGACTTCTACGACCTGGTGCCGGTGGACGGGCTGGCGGCCGCCGTGATCGGGGACGTGCAGGGCCACAACGTGACGGCGGCCGGGCTGATGGGGCAGCTCCGGACGGCGGTACGGGCGTACACGACCGTCGGCCAGACGCCGGAGGAGGTCATGCGCTCGACCAACCGGCTGCTGATCGACCTCGGCGCCGACCTGTTCGCCAGCTGCCTCTATCTGCGCCTCGATCCGCGGCGCGGGCGGGCGGTCATGGCCCGGGCGGGTCACCCGCCGCCCCTGCTGCGGCGGCCGGACGGCCGGGTGCGGGTGCTGGACCTGGCCGGGGGCCCGCTGCTGGGCATCGACGGCTCGGCGAACTATCCGACCACGGAGGTGGCTCTCGCGCCCGGTTCCGTCCTCGCGCTGTACACGGACGGTCTGATCGAGTCCCCGGGCGTCGACATCGAGGACGCGCTGGCCGAGCTGGGGCAGCAGCTCGCCGAGGCCGGTGACCTGCCGCTCGACGAACTGGCCGACGAACTCGTCCGCCGCAGCGCGGCCGCGCGGGAGCGGGTCGACGACGTGGCGCTGCTTTTGCTGCGGGCGGACGGCTGAGGCGCGGGACCGTCCCGGGCCGCCTCACCTGCCGGGGAACACGCCGGTCCGGCCCTCCCGCCGGAGGGCCGGACCGGCGCACCTCCCGGGCCGCAGCCGCGCTGGGGCCGGGAGGTGGCCGAAAGGCCTGCGTCGGCAGCGGCGGGTGTGGGGGGACCGCTGCCGACGCGGCCGGTTCAAGGAGTGGTGCCTGACCGGTCAGGTCAGTTGTGCGACTGGTCCGCGGCGTCGCCCGCCGCGTCACCGGCGCCGTTGCCGGTGTCCTGGCCGTTGCCGGTCTCCTCGCCGCCGATCACGTCACCGCCGGCCTCCTCGCCGCCGACCTCCTGACCCGCGCCGGCCTCGTCACCGGGGCTCGCCGTGGCGTCGCCGCCGGCTCCGGCCTCCTCGCCCGCACCGGCTCCGGCGTCACCGCCGGCGCCCGCCTCCTCGCCGCCCGCCTGGTCGCCCGCACCGCCGGCCGCGTCACCCGCGCCGAGGGTGGCGCCGACCGCCTGGAGGGCGGTGGTGACCGGCTGGAAGAAGGTCTCGCCGCCGGCCGTGCAGTCGCCGCTGCCGCCGGAGGTCAGACCGATCGCCGCACCGTCCTGGGTGAACAGCGAGCCGCCGCTGTCGCCGGGCTCGGCGCAGACGTTGGTCTGGATGAGCCCGGTGACGGTGCCCTCGGGGTAGTTCACGGTGGCGTCGAGTCCGAGGACCTGGCCGTCGGCGAGACCCGTGGTGGAGCCCATCCGGAAGACCTGGAGGCCGACCTCGGCGTCCGCTGCCTGGTTGATGGCGACCGTCTGGCCGCCGCCGACGTTGACCTCGCTGGGCGCCTCGGTCGCCGGGTCGTCGTACTTGACCAGGGCGAAGTCGCCGTCGCCGGGGAAGGTGGCCTGGTCGACGGTGGCGATCGGCTGGCCGCCCTGGCTGTCCGACCACTGCTCGGCCGCGACCCCGCAGTGACCGGCGGTCAGGAAGGCGGGGCTGCCGTCGTTCGCGGTGACGTTGAAGCCGAGCGAACAGCGGGCGCCACCGGCGAAGATGGCGTCCCCGCCGGAGACGAAGGTCTTGAAGGTGCCGGCGGACCTCTTCACGGTGGCCATGTCGGAGCCGAGGCTCTTCACGGTCGACTCGAGGGTGTTCCACTTGGCGCCGGTGACCGTGCTGTCGGCGGTCACGAGGATCTTGTTGGTGCGCGGGTCGACGGCCCAGGCGGTGCCCGGGATGGTCGCCTCCTGCTTCAAGGTCTTCGCGCCGGCCGCCAGTTCGGTGAGGCTGTTCTCGACCTCGCGGACCTTCGCACCGGCCTTCTTCGCCTGCACCACCACGTTGTTGTCGTCGCCGGATATGACGTTCACGACGAGCTGCCGGCTGTCGGAGTCGTAGTAGGACCCGGCGAAGGCGTCGCCCAGCATCTCCTCGAGCTGCGAGGCGAGGTCCGAGGCGTCCGTGGCCTTCAGAGTCTTCGGCGCGATGGCCGCCGCGTCGTTCGACGAGCCGTCCTGGGACGCGTTGGCGTTGGGCAGCAGAATCGCGGCCGCTCCGAGCGCCACCACGGTGCCTGCCGCGAACGCGGCCTTGCGCTTCGGAATTCGCTTGTGACTCAAACTTCTCGACCTCCTGGGGGGACCGGAGTCTTGTGACCGCCGTACGGCAGTCGGTGGTTCGGGGCGCCTGGATGGCCATGGGTACGCACGGTGTGCGCGGGGCGTTCAATGCCGTTTCTTTACGCGCCTGTTGCCACGCCGATTCGGCCACGGCCGGTGCCGGGCGGCCCGCGGGCGGGAACAATCCCCCATATGACGATGACGCGCGCCGAAGCCGACAAGATCCTCGCCGACAACTTCGCCCCTTGGGTCCTGGACCTCTCGCTGAGCGTGGAGTCCCTCGGCGACGACCGTGCCGTCCTGCGTCTGCCCTGGTCGCAGCGGTTGGCCCGGGAGGGGGGCGCGCTGTCGGGCCAGGCCCTGATGGCGGCCGCCGACACCGCGACCGCGATCGCCGTCTCGGCGGCCCGGGGCGCCTACGGACCGATGACGACGGTGCAGCAGTCCACCAGCTTCCAGCGCGCGGTGTCCGGCTCGGATGTCCTGATCGAGGCGGTCGTCACCAAGCTGGGCCGCCGCATGGCGTTCGCCGACATCACGATGACCGATGCCGCGACGGACGAACTCGCGGCTCGCGCGAGCACGGTCTACGCACTTCTGGGCTGACACGCTCAGCAACTGGTCGGTAACGATCTGTTGTGAACACCGCCCCGAATCCCCTCTCCCGCGAATCTGCACATCGCATGCGCAACCAAGTCACCGGGAGCGGGAGTTCTGCACAAGCGCGGACCGGCACCCACGCCATTGGCGAGGTGTGTCGGATTCGCCATGGCGACGGCAAGAGCCCTGTCCGGCCGACGCCACATCTCCTGTGAAGAAGTCGGCACCAAGGCGTGCGCAAGCCTGCACGGATGGAGCCTTCTGTGACTCAAGTGCCCTGGTGAGACGGCTGGTTAAGTGGAAGGGCGGAGCGGCGGCGTGCTTTGATCCATCGCACCGCAAGGCCACCGGGGCTCCCGGGAACGGGATCCGGCGCCTTGCGACTGCGGCCGTCATCTGTCCCCAGAGGGGGCCGCTCCCCCCTTGCGAAATACCCATACGAAGGGAAGTTCCATCATGAACTCCACCCCCCAGGTTGAGACCACCGAGATCTCGGACGCGGACCTCGACAACGTCTCCGGCGGCCTGCAGCTCAACGCCCTCGGCACCGTCACCGGCCTGGTGGACGGCGTCGCCCCGGTTTCCGGCCTGGTCAACACGGTCGTCGGCACGGTCGAGGGCGTCACCGGCCTCAACACCGCCCCGGTCACCGGCCTGGTCGCCGGTCTCTGATCACATCTTTCGTGATCTGATCACTTACTTGTGGTCGACCCGTCCCGGAGCCGCAAACCGGCGGTTCCGGGACTCTTGGGTGCCGTAATCCGGCCGGCTCGGGGCGAGTCGGTCCTTTGTCGTTGGCAGCATGCGTAGCAGTCGCACGCTCTCGCAGGTGAGGGAAGACCCGTGCAGTTCCGTCAACAGGCCCTCGCCAAGCTTCAGTCACCGGAGGAGCTCGACCTCCCGGTGCGCTTCGCCCGCCCGCAGGGCTGGCTGGTGATGTCCGTGACGGTGGTCGTGATGGCCGCCGCGTCCGTGTGGGCGGTGACCGGCTCGGTGGCCTCCACGGTGAGCGCGCCCGCCATCCTCACCCACGGACAGGGCAGTTACGTCCTCCAGAGCCCGGTCGCGGGCCAGGTCACCCAGATGATCGCCAAGGAGGGGCGGCGGCTCCCCGCCGACTCCCCCGTACTGAAGGTCCGTACGGCCCAGGGCGACACCGTCGTCCGTACGGTCGCCGCGGGCCGGGTCACCGCGCTCGCGGCCACCATCGGGCAGATCATCTCGACCGGCGCGAACGTCGCCGCCGTGGAGAAGGTCGCGCACGCCTCCGATCCGCTGTACGCCACGGTGTACGTGCCCGCGGAGAACGCGGCCTCCATACCGGACCACGCGGCCGTGGATCTGACGGTGTCCTCGGTGCCCACCCAGGAGTACGGCGTGCTGCGCGGCCATGTGAAGTCGGTGGACCGCTCGGCCCAGTCGGCGCAGCAGATCGCCGCCTTCCTCGGGGACAGCCAGCTCGGAGAGCAGTTCACCAAGGACGGGCGTCCGGTCGCCGTCCTCGTGCAGCTGGACAAGTCCGGCAGCACCAGGAGCGGTTACCGGTGGTCGTCCGCAGACGGCCCGCCGTTCGCCCTGACCTCCATGACCGTGGCCTCGGGTTCGATCCGGCTGGCCGATCAGCGCCCCGTCGATTGGCTGCTGCCGTGAGCACCGCACAGGAGACCCGGAGCAGACGCCGCTCCGCCCCGCCCAAGCGCCCGGTCCCCAAGGGGAAGGCGAAGACGGTCCGTACGCCCACCGTCCTCCAGATGGAGGCCGTGGAGTGCGGCGCCGCCTCCCTCGCGATGGTCCTCGGCCACTACGGCAAGCACGTCCCGCTGGAGGAGCTGCGCATCGCCTGCGGAGTCTCCCGCGACGGCTCGCGCGCCAGCAACCTCCTCAAGGCGGCCCGCAGTTACGGCCTGACCGCCAAGGGCATGCAGATGGACACGGCCGCCCTCGCCGAGGTGAGGACCCCGGCCGTGCTGTTCTGGGAGTTCAACCACTACGTCGTCTACGACGGCATGGGCCGGCGCTTCGGCCGCCGCGGGGTCTACATCAACGACCCGGGCAAGGGCCGCCGGTTCGTCCCCATGGAGGACTTCGACGGCAGCTTCACCGGTGTCGTGCTGGTGATGGAGCCGGGCGAGGGCTTCACCAAGGGCGGCCGCAAGCCCGGAGTGCTGGGCGCGATGCCGGCCCGGCTGCGCGGCACCGCGGGCACCATGCCGGCGGCGGTCCTGGCGAGCCTGCTGCTGGTGCTGGTCGGCGCGGCCACCCCCGCGCTCTCCCGCACCTACATCGACATGTTCCTGATCGGCGGCCAGACCTCGCTGCTGGGCGTGCTGTTCACGTCGATGGGGGCCTGCGTCGCGCTCACCCTGGCCCTGACCTGGCTCCAGCAGGCGAACCTGCTGCACGGCCGGATCATCTCCTCGACGCTGTCCAGCGCCCGCTTCCTGCGCCACCTGCTGCGCCTGCCGGTGACGTTCTTCTCGCAGCGCAGCCCGGCCGACCTGGTCCAGCGCCTCCAGTCCAACGACCAGGTGGCCGAGACCCTGGCCCGCGACCTCGCGGCGGCGGGCGTCGACGCGGTGGTCGTCGTCCTGTACGCGATCCTCCTCTACACCTACGACCCCCAGCTCACCTACGTCGGCATCGGTGTCGCCCTGCTGAACGTGGTGGCCATGCGGGTCGTGATCCGGCTGCGCGCCACCCGCACCGCGAAGCTGCGCGCGGACAGCGCCCGGCTCACCAACACCGCCTATACGGGTCTCCAGTTGATCGAGACGATGAAGGCGACCGGCGGCGAGGACGGCTACTTCCGCAAATGGGCCGGACAGCACGCCACCACGCTGGAGGAGCAGCAGAAGCTCGGCGTACCGAGCGCCTGGCTCGGGGTCGTCGCGCCGATGCTGGCCACCTTCAACAGCGCGCTCATCCTGTGGATCGGCGGCATGCGGGCCGTCGAGGGCGGTATCTCCGTCGGCCTGCTGGTCGCCTTCCAGGCCCTGGTCACCCGCTTCACCGCGCCGATCACCCGCCTCAACGGCGTGGCAGGGCGCATCCAGGACTTCGCGGCCGACGTGGCACGCCTGAAGGACGTGGAGAACTTCAAGGCCGACCCGCTCTACGACCGCCCCGGCGCGGGCGACTCGACGCGCCGCCTGCACGGGCACGTGGAGCTCCAGAACATCACCTTCGGCTACAACCCGCTCGACAAGCCGCTGCTCACCGGCTTCGACCTGACCGTCGGCCCCGGCCGGCAGGTGGCTCTGGTGGGCGGCTCCGGCAGCGGCAAGTCGACCGTCTCCCGCCTGATCTCGGGCCTGTACACGCCCTGGGAGGGCGTGATCCGCATCGACGGCCGGCGCCTGGACGACATCCCACGCGGCGCGCTCGCCGCCTCGGTGTCCTTCGTCGACCAGGACGTCTTTCTCTTCGAGGGCTCGGTCCGCGACAACGTGGCGCTGTGGGACCCGTCGATCCCCGACGACGCCGTGGTGGACGCGCTCAGGGACGCGGCCCTGTACGACGTGGTGATGCGCCGGCCCGGTGGCATCCACAGCAGGGTCGAGCAGGACGGGCGCAACTTCTCCGGCGGCCAGCGGCAACGCCTGGAGATCGCCCGGGCGTTGGTGCGCCGGCCCAGCATCCTGGTCCTCGACGAGGTGACCAGCGCGCTGGACGCGGAGACCGAGCAGGTCGTCATGGACAACCTGCGCAAGCGGGGGTGTGCCTGTGTGGTGATCGCGCACCGGCTCAGCACCGTGCGCGACAGCGACGAGATCGTCGTACTCCAGCACGGCACGATCGTGGAGCGCGGGCGGCACGAGGAGCTGGTGGCGCGCGGCGGCGCGTACGCGGCCCTGGTCAAGGAACGGTGAGATGACTACCGCACACGAAGGAGATGTCGTTCTGGGCGCCCTCGGGCAGATGGGCGCGCGCGTCGACTGCGCCGGGTTCAGCCGCATCGACCTCGAAGGGCCGCAGGTGCTGTGGCTGGTCGTGTCCGGCGCGGTGGACCTGTTCGCGGTGGACGCCGAACAGCAGGGCCACTGGCACCACCTGGGCCGTCTGGAACCGGGTGCGCTGCTGCTCGGCCCGGTGCCCGGCCCGCAACACACGCTGGTGGCACGGCCGTTGCGGGACTGCGTCGTCCACCGCATCGGGCTGCGCGAGCTGTACGAGCCGGCGCACACGCAGACGTGGTCGTACGACGAGTACGGCAACCCCCAGTACGTGCCGCCGACGACGAGCCCGCTGGAGTACGCCCTCGCGCTGGGCGTGGGCCGGAGCCTGTCCATCCTCTTCCAGGCGCCGATGGCCGACGAGCGGGCCGCCGCCCCGACCGACGACGACGTCTTCTGGATGCAGGTCCCGCCGGGCAGCGTGCAGTACGGCTCGCTCTACGGCGCCGAGGCCGCCGCCGACCTGCTGATGGACCCGGCGGTCTGGCAGTCCATGGTCGACCAGCAGTACCGGCTGCTCACCACGCTGGACCGCTGGATCGAGCAGGTGGAGCGCACCCACGAGACCCGGACGGCCGCCGGCATCAAGGCCGGTGAGGCGGTGCGCGCCCAGGCCGACCGGACCCTGCTCGCGTCGATCGGCAAGTCGAAGCAGCGGGCGACGGCCGCCGACGCCGACGCGAGTTACGCGGCGTGCAGGCTGGTCGCCGACGCGGCCGGGATCCAGCTGGCCGAGAACGCGCACAGCGGCACCGAGAGCGACCGTCTCGACCCGGTCGAGCGGATCGCGCTCGCCTCCCGCGTCCGGATCAGGTCGGTGCGCCTGGACGGCCGTTGGTGGCGGGACAACGTGGGGCCGCTGGTGGGTCACCGGGCCCTGTCGGGTGCGCCGGTCGCGCTGTTGTGGCGGCGCGGCGGCTATGTGGCCGTGCATCCCGCGACCGGGCGCGAGACGCCGATCGAGAAGGACAACGCGGAGGAGTTCGAGCCGCGCGCGGTGATGTTCTACCGCCCCCTGCCCGACCGGAAGCTCAGCCCGCTCGGACTGGTGCGGTTCAGCATGCGCGGCACCGGCGGCGATGTGACGAACCTGCTGCTCAGCGGTCTGGTGACGGTGGCGATCGGGGCGCTGGTCCCCATCGCGACCGGCAAGGTGCTCGGCGAGTTCGTGCCGAAGGCGCAGACCGGCCTGATCGTGCAGGTGTGTCTGGCCGTGATGGTCAGCGGTGTGGTGACGGCGGCCTTCATGCTGCTCCAGAACCTCACCATGCTCCGCTTGGAGGGCCGTATCGAGGCGACCCTGCAACCGGCCGTCTGGGACCGGCTGCTGAGGCTGCCGACGAAGTTCTTCACCGAGCGTTCGACCGGCGAACTGGCCAGTCAGGCCATGGGAATCAGCTCGATCCGCCGGATGATGGCGGGCATCGGCCCGACGGTCGCCCAGTCGGTGACGGTCGGCGCGATGAACCTAGGGCTGCTGTTCTGGTACAGCGTGCCGATGGCGCTGGCGGCGATCGGCATGCTCGTCGTCATCGCCGCCGGCTTCCTCGGTCTCGGGTTGTGGCAGGTCCGCTGGCAGCGGCGGCTGGTCGTGCTCGGCAACAAGCTCAACAACCAGGCGTTCCAGACCCTGCGCGGTCTGCCCAAGCTGCGGGTGGCGGCCGCGGAGAACTACGCGTACGCGGCATGGGCCTCGGAGTTCGCCCGCAGCCGTGAGCTCCAGCAGAAGGTGGGCCGGATCAAGAACCTGACCACGGTGCTGGGTTCGGTGTATCTGCCGCTGTGCACCCTGCTGATGTTCATGCTGCTGGCGGGCCCGGCGCGCGGCTCGATGTCGGCGTCCGCGTTCCTCACCTTCAACACCTCGGTGACCATGCTGCTGACCGCGGTCACCTCGCTCACCGGCGCCTTCGTCTCGGCGGTGGCCGCGCTCCCGCTCTTCGAGGAGATCAAGCCGGTCCTGGAGGCGCAGCCGGAGGTGCGCACCGCGAGCACGCGGCCGGGGCCGCTCACCGGGGCGATGGAGGCCCGCAGGCTCTCCTTCCGCTACTCCGACGACGGCCCTCTGATCCTGGACGACGTGTCCTTCGAGATCCGGCCGGGCGAGTTCGTGGCGATCGTCGGCCCGAGCGGCTGCGGCAAGTCCACCCTGCTCAGGCTGCTGATCGGCTTCGACCGCCCGGTCTCGGGGAGCGTCCTGTACGACGGCCAGGACCTGGCCGCCCTCGACCAGTCGGCGGTGCGCCGGCAGTGCGGTGTCGTCCTCCAGCACGCCCAGCCGTTCACCGGCTCCATCCTGGACGTCATCTGCGGCACCGAGCCCTACACGCCGGAGGAGGCGATGGCGGCGGCCGCGATGGCGGGGCTCGCGGAGGACATCCAGCGGATGCCGATGGGCCTGCACACCATCGTCTCGGGCAGCGGGGCGATCTCCGGCGGCCAGCGCCAACGGCTCATGATCGCCCAGGCGTTGATCCGCAGGCCGCGCATCCTCTTCTTCGACGAGGCGACCAGCGCCCTCGACAACGACACCCAGCGCACGGTCATCGAGTCCACCAAGGCGCTCAACGCCACCCGTGTCGTCATCGCCCACCGGCTGTCCACGGTGCTGGACGCCGACCGCGTGATCGTGATGGAGAACGGCAAGGTCGCCCAGCAGGGGCCGCCCGCACAGCTCCTCGCGGACACGGGCGGCCGGCTGCACGAGCTGGTACGGCGTCAGATGGCGTGAGGCGCGACCCCGTCAGTCCGTCCCGGGAACCGGCGCTCCGGAGGGGACCCCGGCGTCGACGTATGCCTGATAGAGCTCCTTCCAGTGCGGTTCCTCGCGATGCTCGCCGCCTGCCCGTGCGTCGAGGGAGGTCAGACACGCCTCCCATCCGGCGCCGTTGCGGGCGGCGGTGTCGGCGGCGCTGAGGACGTTGGTGAGGGTGAAGCGGGTTCGCTTCTCGTCCAGGGCCTCCAGGTCGAAGTGCACTTCGTCGCCGCCCCACTCGAAGGACAGGTGCCGGGGTTCGTCGACGGCCAGGACACGCCCCGTGGAGTCCTCCATGTGGGGATCGCCGCTGAACTTGACGGTGCCGCCGGGGCGCAGCTCGATCTCTGCGCGGGACGGGAACCAGTAGGCGAGTTCGTCGGCGTCGGTCACCAACTGCCAGACGCGGGCGACGGAGTGGTCGTAGGTGCGGCTGAAGCGGACGGCGGGGCGCCCGTCGTCCAGGGTCAGATAGGTACCGGTGAGATCTGCGGCCATGGTGGATCAGTCCTTCGGGACGGGTTCCTCGGGGGTGTCCGGCGCTGTCTCGTCCAGGCGGTCGCCGAGTGCGTCGAGGCTCGTGTTCCAGAGCTTGCGGTAGGGGGCCAGCCAGGCGTCCAGCTCGGCGATCGGTCCCGGGTCCAGGGCGTAGACACGCCGTTGCGCGTCCTGCCGCACCCGGACCAGGCCCGCCTCCCTGAGCACTTTCAGGTGTTTCGACGTGCTCGGCTGGCTCAGTCCGCACGCCGCCACGATCTCCCCGACGGGCCGGGCCCGCTCGAGGAGAAGCGCGACGATGGCCCGCCGGTGGGGGTCGGCGAGGGCGGTCCAGAACGAGGCGTCGGACATGTCTCCAATATGCCTCACCCGTTATATGCGCGTCAAGGAATACGCACATCCGG
This sequence comes from Streptomyces sp. NRRL B-24085, assembly GCF_001282115.1. Lineage (GTDB taxonomy): Bacteria > Actinomycetota > Actinomycetes > Streptomycetales > Streptomycetaceae > Streptomyces. The sequence continues at coordinate 13,091 of NZ_LJBR01000273.1, forward strand.
AGGCCCACTAGCGAAACGTTGCCGTTTCGCTCCGCATGCTCTACTCTCGTCGAGTACGAAACCGTTTCGTTCCTGAGGCGGTAGGGCTCAGCCGACTTTCCCCGGAGTTGTCCCCATGTCCCAGAAGACCCTGACCGAGAGCGGGCAGGAGGGTGCCGTCGAGGCACCGGCCGACGCCTCGGCCAAGCGGTGGTGGATCCTCGCCGTCATCGCGCTCGCCCAGCTCATGGTGGTGCTCGACGCCACCATCGTGAACATCGCCCTTCCCTCGGCCCAGGCCGACCTCGGCTTCTCCGACGGCAACCGGCAGTGGATCGTCACGGCCTACGCGCTGGCGTTCGCCTCCCTCCTCCTGCTCGGCGGCCGGATCGCCGACCTCTTCGGCCGCAAGACGGCCTTCCTCGTCGGCGTCGTCGGCTTCGCCGCCGTCTCCGCGCTCGGCGGTGCCGCCACCAACTTCGAGATGCTGGTCACCGCCCGCGCCCTCCAGGGCGCCTTCGGCGCGCTCCTCGCACCGGCCGCGCTCTCCCTGCTGAACACGACGTTCACCGACGCCCGCGAGCGGGCCAGGGCGTTCAGCGTGTACGGCGCGATAGCCGGCGCCGGTGGCGCGGTCGGCCTGCTGCTCGGCGGCGTCCTGACCGACGCGCTCGACTGGCGCTGGACCCTGTACGTCAACGTCGTCATCGCCGTCGCCGCCTTCGCGGGCGGCTGGCTGCTGCTGCACAACCACCGCGACGCCGCCAACTCCAAGCTCGACGTCCCCGGCACCCTGCTGGTCGCCGCCGGCCTCTTCTCCCTGGTCTACGGCTTCTCCAACGCCGAGACGCACGACTGGGGCTCCCCCGAGACCTGGGGCTTCCTGCTCGTGGGCGGACTGCTGCTGACCGCCTTCGCCTGGTGGCAGACCCGTGCCGCACACCCGCTGCTGCCGCTGCGCATCCTGCTGGACCGCAACCGGGCGGCCTCCTTCCTCGCCGTGCTGATCTCCGGCGGCGGCATGTTCGGGGTCTTCCTCTTCCTCACCTACTACCTCCAGCTCAACCTCGGCTTCAGCCCGACGAAGACCGGCGCGGCCTTCCTCCCGATGGTCGCCGCGCTGATGGTCGCGGCCCAGGTCAGCACCACGAAGCTGGTCCCGCGCATCGGACCGAAGACGGTCATCCCGGTGGGCTTCGCGGTCGCCGCCGTCGGCATGGCCTGGCTGACCGGGATCGGCGTCGGCTCCAGCTACCTGTCCGCCGTCCTGCCGCAGCTGATCGTGACCGGATTCGGCCTCGGTCTGGTCATGCCGCCGGCCATGCAGCTCGCCACCGGCGGGGTCGCGGCCGAGGACGCGGGGGTCGCCTCCGCCACCGTCAACGCCATGCAGCAGGTGGGCGGTTCCATCGGTACGGCGCTGCTGAACACGCTGGCCGCGAGCGCCGCCACCGACTACCTGGTCGGCAAGGACCCGACCAACCGGCTGGTCCAGACGCGGGCGACGATCGAGAGCTACACCACCGCCTTCTGGTGGTCGGCGGGTCTCTTCGCCGTCGGCGCGCTGATCGCCTTCGCGCTCTTCCGGCGCGGGGTGCCGGAGCAGGACGCGGACGCCGCACCGGTCGTCCACATGTAGCAGCCGCGAGAGCCGCCGGGCCCTGGGGCCGCCGTCAGCAGGGAGACGGCGGCCCCTCTCGCCGCGTGTGTCCGGGCGGTGGCTGAGAGCGACGCCCTGTCGGCAGGCCGACGTTGGAAGGGGACCTGTGTGGGTACCCACATGGCCATGCGAATAAGCGTGGTTGATGTGGGGTCGAACACAGTCCGTCTGGTGGTGGCGGACGCGGAGGGCGGGGTGCCGTTGCCGGTGCACACCGCGAAGTGGCGGCTGAGGCTCGCGGAGCAGGTGCGACCGGGCGGCCCGATCCCCGAGGAGGCCGTGGAACGGCTGGTGGAGGCGGTGGAAGGGGCGAGCCGGACCGCCGCCCGGTGGGGCGCGGCCGGTCCGCTGGCCTTCGCGACCGCGGTCGTGCGCTCCGCCCCCAACCGCCAGGAGGTGCTGCGCACCGTCCGCACCCGGACCGGCATCGGGCTGTACACCCTGCCGGGCGAGGTGGAGGCGGAGCTCACTTTTCTCGGGGCACGACGCTGGATGGGCTGGCGGGCGGGACCGCTCGCACTGTTCGACATCGGCGGCGGTTCGCTCGAGGTGGCCTTCGGCAGGGGCCGGCTGCCGGACTACGTGGCCTCGCTGCCGCTGGGCGCGGGCCGGCTGACCCATGAGTTCTTCGAGGGCCAGGACCCGCCGCCCCCGGAGGCGGTGCGGGCGCTTCGCCGCAAGGTGCGCCACCAGCTGCGGGACGTGGCGTCACGGATCCGCTGGGAGGGCCCGCGCACCGCGGTGGCCACCTCACGCACCTTCGAGCAGTTGGGACGGCTGTGCGGGACCCCGCCCGGGCGGCGCGGACCGTTCGTGGAACGCCGGATGCACCGGGCCGACCTGCGGGAGGCCATCGAGTGTCTGGCCGCCCTCCCGGCCGCACGGCGGGCCGAACTGCCCGGCATCTCCGCTCCGCGCGCCGCGCAGAGCTTGGCCGGGGCCGTAGTGGGGCACACGGCCATGAAGCTGACCGGGGTCAGGACCGTCACCATCTGCCCCTGGGCGATCCGCGAAGGGGTCCTGTTGCGACACATCGAGGACGGTGCCTCCTGGTGGGCCGAGATCGCCCGCCGCAACGAGGAGGACACCGTTCCCGCCGAGCCGGTGCCCCTGCGCATCGCGGCCGCCACCACCTGAACGAGAGAACGAGGAGACAGCCGTGCCGGAGAAGAAGCAGAAGGCCGACACCGCCCTGGACGGGGTCCTGCACGAGTTCGAGGACGCCGAGAAGCGCGTCCGGGACACCGACGAGGAGCGCGCGCACCGGGGTGAGGCCGGGGACGCGACCACCCCTAACCAGCGCGCCCAGGAGGAATCCGCAGGCGAGTGACCGCACGGGCCCGGGCGGGCGGGGGTGATCCGCCGCCGCCCGGGTACCCGGGGCCCATGCCTCAGGACCCTCGAGAACCACAGCTACCCCCGGCCCGGGGCCCGCTCTCCGCCGCAGTCCAGGAGTACCTGCTCGGCGCCGGACCGCTGCCGCGCCAGGAGACCGTCGACGCGGCCGACACGTACGGCGACGACCTCCAGCTGGCCCTCTACCTCTGTTACGAACTGCACTACCGCGGCTTCGCGGGCGTCTCCGGCGACCACGAGTGGGACCCGGACCTGCTGCGCACCAGGGCGGCGCTGGAAGAGCGCTTCCTGTCCGCCCTGCGCCGGGACACCCCGGTCCACGACAGCGTCGAGGACGCGATCGCCGAGCTCCTGGTCGAGCCGGTCGACGGTACCGGGGTCAGCCATTTCCTGAGCAAGGAGGGCGACCTGTGGCACGTGCGCGAGTACGCGGCCCAGCGCTCGCTCTACCACCTGAAGGAGGCCGACCCGCACGCGTGGGTGCTGCCGCGGCTGTGGGGCCGGGCCAAGGCCGGCATGGCGGCGGTGGAGTTCGACGAGTTCGGCGGCGGCCGACCCGACCGCGTCCACGCCCTGCTCTTCGCGAACCTCATGACGGACCTGCGCCTGGACACGACGTACGGTCACTACCTGGACGCGGCCTGCGCGGAGATGCTCGCCACGGTGAACCTCATGTCCCTGCTGGGCCTGCACCGCAGTCTGCGCGGCGCTCTCGTGGGCCATTTCGCGGCGGTCGAGATCACCTCCTCCCCCGGCTCCCGGCGACTCGCCGAGGCGATGCGCCGCACCGGCGCGGGACCGGCCGCCGAGCACTTCTACGACGAGCACGTCGAGGCCGACGCCGTCCACGAGCAGGTCGTGCGCCACGAGGTCATCGGCGGTCTGCTGGCCGAGGAACCACACCTCGCCGCCGACGTGGCCTTCGGCATCGACGTCACCGGACACGTCGAGGACCGGCTCGCGGACCGCCTGCTGCGGGACTGGGCGGACGGACGTTCGTCCCTGCGCAGGCCCCTGGCTTCCGAAATTCACCATACTTCCTGAATGTCGGGGTACTTGGGCGAAGTGAGATCACTGAATCCCCCACTGGTCCTGCCGGGCGTGTACAAGCCGCAGGAGGACACCGAACTGCTGGCCGGAGCCCTGTCCGAAGAACCGCTGCCGCCCGGCGCGGAGGTCCTCGACGTGGGCACCGGGACCGGTGCCCTCGCCCTCCAGGCGGCACGCCGGGGCAGCCGGGTGACCGCGGTCGACGTGTCGTGGCGGGCGGTGTGCACGGTCCGGGCGAACGCCTGGCTGACCGGCGCGTCCGTCCGGGTCAGGCGCGGCAACCTCTTCCATCCCGTGCGGGACGAGTCGTTCGACCTCATCCTGACCAATCCGCCGTACGTGCCGGCGCCGACGGGTGCCCGGCCGCCCCGCGGACGGGCCCGGGCCTGGGACGCGGGCCACGACGGCCGGTACGTGCTGGACCGGGTCTGCCGGGAGGCGCCCGCCCTGCTGCGCCCCGGCGGGGTTCTGCTGATCGTGCACTCCGAACTGAGCGACTCCGGACGGACGGTGGGACATCTGCGCGCGGCCGGTCTCAAGGCCGCCGTGACCCGCCGTCACCGCATCGCGTTCGGACCGGTGCTGCGTACGCGTGAGGACTGGCTGCGGCAGCGCGGTCTGCTGTCCGCGGCCGACGAGAAGGAAGAGCTGGTGGTCGTCCGTGCCGAACTCCCCCTCTGACCCCGAGCAGCCGTGCCGCATCCGGGTCCAGCGCCGTGGCCCCCTGCTCGTGGAGGGCCCCGTGGAGGTGGAGCTGGAGGACGGCTCCACGGCGACTTCCGACCGCTTCCGGGTGGCCCTGTGCACCTGTCGGCGCAGTCGTCGCTACCCGTGGTGCGACACCAGCCACCGGGAGCGGACCCGTTCATAAACCGGATGGTGCGGGCCTCCCTGCGTGGATGGTCCGGTGCGCCACGGGGTGACTACCGAGGTCGAATGCTCCCTCGTCCTGGTGGAGCGGCCATGACACCGGAGTCCGACGACCGCGCTTCCGGAACGCCCGCGGCGAACCCGCATGCCCGCACCCGGACGAGCGACGGTGTCACGGTGGTGGAGGCCGCCGGCGAGATCGACCTCGCGACGGCAGGCCTTCTCGCGGAACACCTGGACGCGGCGACCGCGTCCGGCCGGCCGGACGTCCTGGTCGACCTGCGGCGCGTCGAGTTCTTCGACTGCTCGGGCCTGCGGGTGCTCTGTCGCGCCGAGTCCCGGGCCCGTCGGCGCGACGGACGGCTGCGCGTGGTCACCGACGGACCGCGTCTGCACCGGCTCCTGCGCGCGTCCGGCCTGTGGCGCCGCTTCACCCCGCTCCTCGAACTCCCGGGCATGCCTGCGTTTCCGGAGTCTCCGGACAGGCGGTGACCCGAGGGTCCGGCGGACGGCCCCACTCCGTCCGCCGGACCTCGGTGCGGGATCACACGGTTCCGTGAGAGGGGCGGCACTCCCCAACTGCGGGCCCCCCGGGCAGGTCACGGGCACCACGCGACCCCGGTCCATCAGAACGCGAAGACGGTCCCGTAGGAGTTCTTCACGCACTCGTTGGAGAAGGTCCGTTCGTAGGAGACGCGCTCGCCCCGCCAGACACCGTCGACGGTGACCACCACGGGCGCGTACTCCCTGGTGCACACGGCGTCGGAACCGGCCCCGAGCGCGTCGAAGTCCCCTCCGGCGGAGCGCAGTTCGGCGCAGGCCGGGCTCGCCGCCGGGTGGGTGCCCGAGGGGGTCGGGGCACAGGTGAGGGTCACGGCACGTTCCGGGGTGGCGGTGGCGGCGTTCTCGCCGTGGCCGAGGGTGAGCACGAGGGCCGACGGAGCGTAGAGCCCCGGGGAGACGGCGGCGGGTTCGGCGAGGGCGGCCCCGCTCAGGGGGCCGCAGACGGCGGTGGCCGTGAGGCCGAGGGTCGCTGCCCAGCGCGCGGTGTTCCGCATTGTGTGCATCCTTCCGCTGGATTCGAGGGTGTGCCGTCCGACTCGGTCGGTGCCGGAGCGGCGAGCGCGAGTCTGCCGAGTCCTGGCCACAACTTCACATCGACCCCACAGCTTTCAGTAACCTTGCGTGTTGAATCAGTGGCGTGAAGTCACATCATCCGAACAGCCGGGCCCCGCAACTGGGCGGTTCTTGATCGCCCGATCCGGCCGGATGGCCGGATCACCCCGCCTCCGCAATAGGCCTGAAACATTCCGCTTCAGCCCTCGGCGCACACCGTCGCAGCCCCTTGCGTTCATGGAACGGTGGAGTAATCGTCATTACATGATTACTGACGAACAACGAGAGACACTGCGCGGCTGGTTCACCGGCCGACTGCCCGACGGCCTCTTCGAGTCCCTGGTCGAGCTGGTCGTCGACCGCGAGGAGATCACGGTCATCGGCCGTATCCCCGGCCCCCGCCTCCCCGAGGACGTCTCGGCCGCCGAGCGGGAGGCGGCCGTACAGGGCCGGATCCAGGAGTTCCGGGAGCGCACCCGCGAGGACCGTGTCGCGGTCGCCCGCGAGGCCGAGCACAGGTTCCGCCGCAAGGTGTCCTGGGGCGTGGAGTGCGCGGGTGAGCGCGCGCTGTTCACGCACGTGGCCGCGCCCGTGATGACCCGGCTGCGCCAGCCCGAGCGCCAGGTCCTCGACACCCTGATCGCCGGCGGGGTCGCCCGCAGCCGCAGTGACGCGCTGGCCTGGTGCGTCCGGCTGGTCCAGCGGCACACCGACGACTGGCTCACCGAGCTGCGGGAGTCCCTGGAGCACGTCCAGCGGGTGCGGGAACGGGGGCCGGACACCGGGGAGGTGGCCGATTCCTCCACCAGGGACCCGGAAGATGGATAGAACGTCCACTGGTCGGGGCGCTCGGGCGGGCCGTAGCGTCGGCACACCCCCGCAGGACGGCATCCGCGTACGCCGCACACCCCGTGGCGGACCCGGGCCGTCCTCCCCCGACGCGTCACCCCGCGCTCCACCGCCGTTCTTCCCGCTGGAGCCCCCTTGTCCCCGCAGTCCGACTCCGCCGAGCAGTCCCTCACCGAGGTCGAGACCCACGGCGTGGAGCGCATCCCCGACGCCGACCGCACCGCGAGCCCGCTCGACCTGTTCCGCCTGGCCTTCGGCGGCGCCAACACCTTCTCCACGTGCGTTCTCGGCGCCTTCCCGATCCTCTTCGGGCTCTCCTTCTGGCAGGGCCTGGCCGCCACCCTGCTCGGCGTGCTCGCCGGCGCGCTGATCCTGTCCCCGATGGCGGTGTTCGGCCCGGTCAACGGCACCAACAACGCCGTCTCCTCCTCCGCGCACCTCGGCGTGCACGGCCGGGTGGTCGGTTCCTTCCTCTCCCTGCTGACGGCGATCGCGTTCTTCTCCATCTCGGTGTGGAGTTCCGGCGACGCCCTGGTCGGCGGCGCGCACCGGCTCTTCGGCCTGAGCCGCGGCGATCTGACCTACGCCGTCGCCTACGCGCTGTTCGCCGGACTGGTCCTCGCGGTGTGCGTGTACGGCTTCCGGTTCATGCTGTTCGTCAACAAGGTCGCGGTGGCCTCGGCGACCGTGCTCTTCCTGCTCGGCGCGATCGCCTTCGCGGGCGACTTCGACGCGTCGTACGCGGGCGTCTTCACGGACACGGCGGACGCGGCGACCAAGGACCTGTTCTGGCCGTCGTTCATCGGCGCGGCCCTGATCGTGCTGTCGAACCCGGTGTCGTTCGGCGCGTTCCTCGGCGACTGGTCGCGCTACATCCCGGCGAGCACGCCGCGCCGCCGGGTGATGGGCGCCGCGTTCCTCTCCCAGGTCGCGACCCTGGTGCCGTTCCTCTTCGGCCTGGCCACCGCGAGCATCATCGCGGCGAAGGCACCCGACTACGTCGATCCCGCCGCCCCGGACTTCGTCGGCGGGCTGCTCGCGATCTCGCCCGGCTGGTACTTCCTGCCCGTGTGCCTGCTGGCCCTGATCGGCGGCATGTCGACGGGCACGACGGCCCTGTACGGCACCGGCCTCGACTTCTCCTCGGTGTTCCCGCGTCTGTCACGGGTTCAGGCGACGCTGCTGGTGGGCGTGTTGTCGACCGTGTTCATCTTCGTCGGACGGTTCGGGCTCGACCTCGTGCAGTCCATCTCCACCTTCGCCACGATGATCATCACCTGCACCACACCGTGGATGGTGGTGATGATGCTGGGCTTCTGGACCCGGCGCGGCTGGTACGACCCGGACGCCCTCCAGGTCTTCAACCGCCGTCAGCGCGGCGGCCGTTACTGGTTCGCACACGGCTGGAACTGGCGGGGCATGACCGCGTGGTGGGTGGCCGCGGTGCTCGGCGTGCTGTTCACCGACATCCCGGGGCAGTTCGTCGGCCCGCTGGGCGGTCTGGCGAACGGCGTCGACATCAGCCTGCCGCTGTCGCTGGTGGTGGCCGCGGTGCTGTTCCTGACGCTGCTGCGGCTCTTCCCCGAACCGCGGGCCGTGTACGGGCCCGAGGGGGCGCGGCTGGCCCGCACCGTCGAGGTGCCGGTGCCGCCGGTCACCGGGCCCGGTGCGTCGCCGGCGCCGTCGGCTACGTTGCGGGCATGACTGATTTCGTACTCGTGGCAGGAGCGCGGCTCGGGGCGTCGGCGTGGGACGAGGTCGCGGCCGAGCTGCGCGCGGCCGGGCACCGGCCCCGTCCGCTGACGCTGTCGGGACTCGCGGAGAAGCGGGGCGTCCCGGCGGGGCAGCAGACCCATGTGCGGGACGTCGTCGACGAGGTCGAACGCCTGGACCTGCGCGAGGTGGTGCTCGTCGGGCACAGCTACGCGGGCGTCCCCGTGGGACAGGCGGCCGAGCGGATCGGCGACCGGCTCGCGCGAGTGGTGTTCGTGGACGCGGAGGTGCCCGTGGACGGGGAGTCGTTCCTGTCGGGCTGGCCGAGCGACCACATCCGCGAGGCGATAGCGGAGCACGGCGGTTTCTGGCCGCCGGCCCCCGCGGACCACTTCGCCGGCCAGGGCCTCACCGACGAGCAGATCGCCCGGATCATCGACCGCTCGTGCCCGCACCCCGGGGCGACGCTCACCGAACCCGCCGTCCTCACCCGTCCCTTGGGCGAGCTCCCGGCGACGTACGTCAAGTGCGTCCTCGACGACGAGGAACCGCCGCCCGTCGTGGCCGAGTTGGTGAAGAGCGGGCACTGGGAGCTGGTCGAGATGGACACCGGGCACTGGCCGATGTTCTCCCGGCCGGCCGAACTGGCCGCGATCCTCGCCGGCCTGGGCCCGGCCACCCCTTCCTGACCGGCGCCCGCCCCCCGATATCGTCGGCGGACCCGACGAGGAGAGGCGGTTCGGACCGATGGCCAGGCACTGGGCGGACTTCCAGTACGAGATCTACCTGAACGGGATGTCGGGTGCGGTGCCCCGGCTGCCCACCGACCTGACCCGGCTGGAGGAGCTCACCGAGCAGCGCCTCGGCCCGGGTCCGGTGGGCTACGTGGCGGGCAGCGCGGGCGACGGCAGTACGGCGCGGGCGAACCGGGCCGCGCTGGAGCGGCGCCGGATCGTCCCGCGCATGCTGCGGGACGTCCACGAACGCGACCTGTCCGTCGAGGTGCTGGGCCGTCCGCTGCCCGCACCGCTGGCGCTCGCACCGGTCGGCGTCCTGTCGATCATGCACCCGGACGCGGAGTCGGCGGCGGCCCGGGCGGCAGCGGCACAGGGTGTGCCCTACATCCTGTCGTCCGCCTCCAGCACACCGATGGAGCAGGTCGCCGAGGCGATGGGGGACGCCGAGCGCTGGTTCCAGCTCTACTGGCCCAAGGACCCGCAGGTGGCCCTGAGCTTCCTGGACCGGGCGAAGGCGGCCGGTTTCACGGCCCTGGTCGTCACCCTGGACACCCCGCTGCTGTCCTGGCGGCCCCGCGATCTCGACCAGGCCTACCTGCCGTTCCTGCACGGCGTGGGCACCGCCAACTACTTCTCCGACCCGGCCTTCCAGGCGGGCCTGGCCAAGCCGGTGCACGAGGACCCGAACGCCGCCGTGCTGCACTTCGTCGGCATGTTCGCGGACCCCGGCAAGACCTGGCCCGACCTCGCGTTGCTCCGGGAGCACTGGGACGGGCCGATCGTCCTCAAGGGCGTCCTGCACCCGGACGACGCCCGCCGGGCGGCCGACGCCGGAATGGACGGGGTCGTGGTGTCCAACCACGGCGGCCGGCAGGTCGCCGGGGCGGTCGCGGCGGCCGACGCGCTGCCGCGGGTGGTGGACGCGGTCGGCGACCGGCTGACCGTGCTCTTCGACAGCGGTGTCCGCACCGGCGACGACGTCTTCAAGGCCCTCGCGCTCGGCGCCCGCGCGGTGCTCCTCGGACGCCCGTACGTCTACGGCCTCGGGCTCGACGGGCAGGCGGGCGTCGAGCACGTGATCCGCTGTCTGCTCGCGGAGCTGGACCTCACGCTCGCCCTCTCCGGCCACGCGGGCCCGGCCACGGTCGGCCCCGACGACCTCGTGGAGGACCCGGCCTGAGGGGAGGCATCCACGGAGGAACGCCTCCCCGCCGTCCACGGGCCTGCGAGCCTGCGAGCCTGCGAGGGGACCGTCGCTAGACCCGGTCCCTGAGCTCCGCGGGCCGGGCCTGCGGCGCCTCGCTCCCGGTCACCGACAGCGAACCGGGACTCGCCCCGGTGGCCGCGTCGGTCAGCCACCGCTGCTGGTCCGAGCGGTCGCGCACCTTGACGACGACATCGGCGCCGGGGTTCCCGGCGGTGGGCGCGAGAGCGAGCTGCTCGTCCCAGCGGGGCAGCAACTCGCCCTGCACGGTGAGGTCGTAGCGCACGTCGTCGGCCCGCTTCGCCTTGTCGTCGGCGCACGTGCCGAGGATGACCACGCCCGCGTCCTTGTGCGAGTCCAGGCACAGCGAGGGGTCCGCCTCGCTGCGCAGCAGGCCGTCCGCACCGTACGACCACCTTTGGGTCAACCCGCCCGAGCAGGCGGCGAGTTCGGTGCTCGCGCCCGCCTTCACGATGCCCCGGATGTCGAGGCAGAGGTCGGCGGCGGCGTTGCGCAGCCGGGTCACCGCGGGGGCGGTGGGCAGTCGGGCGGTGCCCGGCGTGCGGGTCCCGGCGCCCGGGGTCGTGCCGCTCCCGGTGGCGCTGTGGGAGGCGGCGGGGTCGGCACCGCCGTCGTGCGACCACAGTCCGGCGGCGAGCATGGCCGCGAGGAGGCCGGCGGAGGTCAGGCCCACGCCGGTGAGCAGGGTCCGTGAGGACCGCAGGCCCCCGCCCTCGCCGGGGGCGCGGCGGCCGGGAGCGGGGATGCGCGCGAGGATGCCGCGGCGTCCCGCGCCGTGCCGGCCGGCGCCCCGGCCACGGGCCGCCGGCTGGGGCGTACGCCCGGCGCGCAGTTCGAGATAGCGGCGGGCACCCCAGCCCAGCACCGCCTCGGCGATGAGTACCCCCAGGCCTCCTTCGAAATGGCTCAGCTGTTCCGCGGCGGAACGGCAGTAGCGGCACTCGGCGAGATGCTGCTGGACATCCGGCAGCAGGGCCCCGCCGCGGCGAATGGGAACGTCGAGGAGACGGTTGTAGAAGCGGCAGTCCTTCGTCGGCGCGAGTTCCCGATGGGCATGTACACATCCTTCACGGAATTTCTCCCGCGCCTGTTCGAGCGCGGCCGACGCGGTGTCGGTATCCATGCCGAGGAGTGCGGCGGGCACCGCTGTCGACTCCCGTTCCACCTCGGTGTGCCACAGCAGACAGCGGGCGAGTCCGGGAAGGGACTGGAATGACCGCTCGGCGAGCTTGCGGTTTTCGGGGGTCATGGACTTGGCGGCCCGCATTCCGCGGCCGCCGTTCGGTTTCATCAGGTCCGGCAGCACACCGGTGGTCCGGTCCTCGGCCGTCCACTGCCTGACCGTGTCCCGCACGGCCACGAGGGTCCTGGGGCGCAGCGCGAGAGCCGGTTCGCCGAGCGCGAGCCGGTCCAGGACCTGGTGAAAGGCGGCCGCGGCCACCATGGAGGCGGTCGCGGACGAGGAGGCGAGGCAGATGACGGCGTAGTCCTGGGCCGGCTTCCAGTGGCGCGCCATGAGCAGGGCGACGGCTTGGGCGGCCTCACCGTCGGGACGGCCCCTGAGGCGGGCGGCGAGATCCTCGTCGGATTCTCCGGAGGCGCCGCCGGGCGGCGGGTAAGGAGGGAGCGGGG
>NZ_LJBR01000274.1 GCF_001282115.1 Streptomyces sp. NRRL B-24085
CCCCACGCGAGGCACCCCACCCCCAGAGCCGCGTCCCCAAGGAGCACCCGCATGTCCTCGCACCACACGCAACTCCCCCTGACCAGAAGGGGGTTCCTGCTCGCGAGCACCGGAGCCGCAGCCGCGATCGCGCTCACGGCGGGCCCCGCGACGGCCGCCCCGGCCAGGCGCCCGTTCGGACGCTTCGGGTCACCGTCCGCCCGCCTCACCCCGCGGACGCTGTACGTCGACCCGGAGGGCCGCGGCGACCACACCACCGTCAAGGACGCCGTCACCGCGGCCACCGGCAGCGGCTGGACCCTGGTCCTCGCCCCCGGCACCTACCGGGAGACCGTCGCCGTCGACGCCACCCGCACCGAGGCCACCTGGATCGGCGCCTCCGAGGACCCCCGGGACGTCGTGATCGTGTACGACAACGCGGCCGGCACCCCCAAACCCGGCGGCGGCACCTACGGCACCACCGGATCCGCGACCACCACGGTCCAGGCCGACGGCTTCACCGCCCGCTGGATCACCTTCGCCAACGACTGGCTGCGCGCCGACCACCCCGACATCACCGGCACCCAGGCCGTCGCCCTCAAGGTGCAGGGCGACCGCTCCGCCTTCCACCACTGCCGCTTCCTCGGCCACCAGGACACCCTCTACGCCGACTCGATCGCCCTGACCTCCTTCGCCCGCCAGTACTTCGCGCACTGCTACGTCGAGGGGGACGTCGACTTCGTCTTCGGGCGGGCCACGGCGGTCCACGAGCACTGCCACTTCCGGACCCTGGACCGGACCGACCTGGCGGCGGCGCCGTACGGGTTCGTCTTCGCGCCCTCCACGGCGGGCGCCAACCCGCGCGGACACCTGGTGACGCACAGCCGGGTCTCCAGCGAGGCCCCCGACGCCGCCTACAAGCTGGCCCGTCCGTGGGTACCGAGCTCCGACACCACGGCCCGTCCGTCACTCGTGGTCCGGGACACATGGCTCGGCCCCGGCATCGACGCCGTCGCCCCCTACGCCAACATGTCGGACGCCTTCCCCTGGCAGAACCAGCGCTTCGCCGAGTACCGCAACAGCGGCCCCGGAGCCCGGATCACCGTCCCGGAGAACCGGCCCCAGCTCACCCGCGAACAGGCCGCGTCCGCGACCCGGGAGACCTGGCTCGGCGACTGGCGGCCCTGGAAGGAGGTGTGCTGAGATGCGCAGAAGGACCTTCCTGGCCGCCGGTGCGGGACTCGCCGCCGCGGCGGCCGCTCCGGCCCACGCCGGCACCCGCCGGGTGCTCCACGTCCGACCCGGCGACTCCGTGCAGGCCGCCGTGGACGCGGTCACCGGCCCCGGCTGGACGATCGTCGTGCACCCGGGCACCTATCGCGAGGTCGTCGACGTCCCGGCGGACAAGGCGGAGTTGACCCTGCGCGGGGCGAGCCGTGACCCGCGTGCCACCGTCATCGTGTACGACAACGCCAACGGCACCCGAAAACCAGACGGTTCCGGCACCTACGGCACCGCGGGGTCGGCCACCTTCACCTCCGCGGCCCCCGGCCTCACCGTCCGCGACCTCACCCTCGCCAACGACTGGCTGCGCGCCGACCACCCCGACATCACCGGCACCCAGGCGGTCGCCGCGTACACCTACGGCGACCGCACCCACTTCGAGAACGTCCGGCTCCTGGGCCACCAGGACACCCTCTTCGTCGAGACGACCGCGCTCGCCTCCTTCGACCGGCAGTACTTCCGCCGCTGCCGGATCGAGGGAGACGTCGACTTCGTCTTCGGCCGGGCCACCGCCGTCTTCGACGAGTGCCACTTCCACACCCTCCAGCGGGACGTGACCTTCACACCCAAGGGCATGGTCTTCGCCCCCTCCACGGCCCGCGCCAACCTGTACGGCCTCCTCGCCGTCCGTTCCCGCTTCACCTCCGGCGCCGAGGACGGGGCGTACAAGCTGGCCCGGCCCTGGGTGCCGTCGTACGAGACGACCGCCTGGCCGTCCCTCGTCGTGCGGGACTCCTGGATCGGCCCCGGCATCGACCCGGTCGCGCCCTACACCGACATGCGCGAGGCCTACCCCTGGCAGACCATGCGCTTTTGGGAGTACGCCAACTCCGGTCCCGGCGCGGTCGTCTCCGTCCCGGACAACCGGCCGCAGCTCACCGCCGCCGAGGCCGCGGCGCACACCCCGCACACCTACCTCGGCGACTGGAGGCCCTATGCGTACCGGTGACCCGCTCGGGCGGCGGGCGTTCGTGGTGGGCGCCGGAGCGGCCGCGCTGGCCGGCGGACCGGTGGGCCCCGCGCGGGCCGGGGTCGTCGACGGCCCGCTGCCGGACTTCCACCCGGCGCTCAAGGCCGCGCTGACCTTCCCGCTGGCCTGGGGGAACTCACCGGTCCGTGACTTCCGCGCCTGGCGGCGGGCCGCTCGCGCCAAGCTCGAGGAACACCTCCTGGTCGACCGCGAGGACGGCACGCCGTACGCCCCCGCGTTCACCGGCCGCACCCAAGGAGAGGGATTCACGCGGGAGTTGGTCACCCTCTCCCTCACCCGGTACGAGCGGGTGCGTGCCGCCCTGCTCACCCCGCACGGCCGCGGCCCCTTCCCCGCGGTGCTGCTGCTCCACGACCATGGGGCGAAGTTCGACATCGGCAAGGAGAAGCTGGTCCGGCCCTGGTACGACGACACCCGGCTCGCCTCCGCCCAGGCCTGGGCGGACAAGTACTTCAGCGGCCGGTTCGTCGGCGACGAGCTGGCCCGGCGCGGCTATGTCGTGCTGTGCGCGGACGCGCTCGGCTGGGGCGACCGCGGGCCGGTCGCCTACGACCAGCAGCAGGCCCTGGCGAGCAACTTCTACAACCTGGGCTCCTCGCTCGCCGGACTCATGGCCCGCGAGGACGCCCGCGCCGCCGAGTTCCTCGCCGGTCTGGACCGGGTGGACGCCCGTCGCACGGCCGCCGTCGGGTTCTCCATGGGCGCCTACCGCGCCTGGCAGACCGCCGCGCTGACCGACTCCGTCCGGGCCACGGCGTCCGTCTGCTGGATGACCGGCCTCAAGGAAATGATGGTGCCCGGCAACAACACCCTGCGCGGGCAGTCCAGTTACTGCATGCTCCACCCGGGGCTGCCCCGCTTCCTCGACTTCCCCGACGTGGCGGGCATCGCCGCACCCAGGCCGATGCTCTTCTTCGACGGCGGCCTCGACCCGCTGTTCCCCGCCGACGGCGTCCGCGTCGCGTACGACAAGCTGCGCGCCGTCTGGCAGTCCCGCCACGCCGAGGAGCGGCTGCACCTCAAGACCTGGCCCCAGCTCGGCCATGTCTTCGTCGACCGCATGCAGGACGAGGTCTTCGACTGGCTCGACGCCGTCCTGTGAACCATCCCCCCACCCGCACCCGAAGGGACCCGCTCCCCATGTCTCGTCGTACCGCTCTCCTCGCCACGGCGGCCCTCGCCCTCGGTTCGGGCCTCGCCGTCCTCCCCACCCAGGCGCAGGCCGCGACCGTGGTCGTCAGCAACGCGACCGACCTGTCCAACGCCGTCAAGAACGCCACCGCCGGCACGGTGATCCAGGTCCGCGGCGGCACCTACTACCCGACGGCCACCCTCCAGTCCACGGCCAACGGCACCTCCGCCGCGCCCATCACGCTCACCGCGTACGGCTCGGAGACCGTGAAGATCGACGGGTCCTCCCTCCCCGACGGCGCGTGGATCTTCAAGCTGACCGCGGACTACTGGAACGTCTCCAACCTGACCTTCCAGAACTCCCCGGACAGCGCGGTCGTCTGCACGTCCTGCACCGGCACCAACTGGAACAACATCAAGACCATCAACGGCGGAGACTCCGGTTTCACGCTCACCGGGGACGGCACGGTCAACAACACCGTGAAGAACATCGACAGTTACGGCAACTACGACGCCGCGAACCACGGCGAGAACGCCGACGGCATCGCCGTGAAGTTCGGCTCCGGCACCGGCAACCTCATCACCGGGGCCCGTCTCTACAACAACTCGGACGACGGGATCGACTACTGGTCCTTCTCCTCACCGGTCACCGTCGAGCACACCTGGTCCTTCGGCAACGGCGTCAACCGCTGGTCCGACTCCGCCTTCGCGGGCGACGGCAACGGCTACAAGCTGGGCGGTGACGGCGAGGTCGTCGCGCACGTCGTGAACAACTCCGCGGCCTGGGGCAACGCCGGCAACGGCTTCACCGAGAACTCCAACACCGGCGCCGTCGTCATCAACCGCACCACCGCCTACGCCAACAGCAAGTGGGGCTACTACTTCGCCACCGGCTCCGCGAAGCTCGGCAAGAACCTCGCGGTGAGCAACGGCAGCGGCTCGGTCAGCAAGGGCTCCAAGGTCACCTCGGCCGGCAACAACTGGGACAGCGGGGTCGGCACGCCCGCCTTCAGGTCGACGGACGCTTCGACGACGTACAACGCCCGCGGCGCCGGCGGCACCCTGCCCGCCACCACGTTCCTGACGACGGGCAGCACGACCATCGGCGCGACGATGAACTAGCACCTTCGGGGCGCTTGACCCGTTTTTTACCGGGCGGGTCTCGCGCCCGACATGGTGACGCGCGTAGAACGTCTGTCATGCATAAGCCATTGCGTATCGCAGCCGTCACCGCGGCGTGTGCCGTCGCCGCCGGCGCCCTCTACGGCGCCGGCGCGGCCACCGCCGGCCAGTCCACGGCGAACTCCACGCACGAGCCCTACAACATCGGGCTGCTGGTCAAGGACATCGACACCTACTACGGCACCACGGCCGACGCGAACGGTGTCTACCAGGCGTCCCCCACCAGCCCCTACGCCAAGGACCTGGCGTCGATCGACAAGGCGGCGCGCAAGTACATCGACCAGGCCGCCCGCAAGGCGCACCACAAGGGCGAGAAGCCGGCCGTCGTCTTCGACATCGACGACACGCTCCTGCTCAGCCTCGACTACGAGAAGCGCTACAACTACACGTACAACGCGACCACGTGGGCCGACTACGTGAACCGGGCCGACCGCCCGGCCGTCTTCGGCAGCCCCGAGCTCGTGCGGTACGCCGAGAAGAAGGGCGTCGAGGTCTTCTACAACTCCGGTCTCAGCGAGGCGCAGCGCTCGGCCGCGGTCGAGAACCTGAAGAAGGTCGGCGCCGACGTGAACCTCGACGCCGACCACGTGTTCCTCAAGGACAAGGCGAACCCGCCGTCCTACCTGAGCGCCTGCGCCACACCGGGCACCTGGACCTGCACCACCGTGCAGTACAAGTCCGGCACCCGCGCGCACATCGAGAAGGACCTCGGGTACGACATCATCGCCAACTTCGGCGACCAGTACTCCGACCTGGAGGGCGGCTACGCCGACCGCACGTACAAGCTCCCGAACCCGACGTACTTCGTGAGCTAGTCCCGCACCGGCCGGGAGCCGGGAGCCGGGAGCCGGAAAACGGCGAAACGCCCCGCCCGTCGTCACGGGCGGGGCGTTCCTCGTGCCGGCCCGAGGGGGGCTCCAGCCGGCAGCTGCCGGCCGAGGGGGGCTCAGGCCGGCAGGTCTGTGCACTACTAGGGACGTAGAAGGTGACCGAATGGTTGTTCCCCTGGCGTGAACTCCTGGTGTGAGAGAGCTTGTTGGGCTGCCCGGGAGTCGGACCGGTGCCCACCGTGCACCCCTTGGTCGCCGCCGGCGGGGAAAGGGTTGCCGCGCCACGGTGATGCTCGCGGTGCGGCCCCGGCGGCAGCCTACGAGCCCCCTTCGTCCGCGGACCCGGCATCCTGCGTCGCGAAGCCGCCCCGCACGGCGAGCTCCCCGGACTTCGCGGTCGCCGCCGCCGTGTACCGGTCGTCCTTCGCGTCCCGGCCGCCGCGCTCGTGGTTGTACTGCCCGGCGAACACCCACTCGCCCGTCGGGACCGTACGCCCGGCCTTGAGCACCCAGGTGTAGACGAGGAAACCGTCCCGCTCGGCGACCGTCAGCGTGAAGTCGTCCTCGGGGAGCGAGCGCCAGGCGCCGGCGTCGGTGACACCGCCGGTCTGCGCGATCCGCAACTCGACCGTGAGCGAGGTCAGTTGCTCGGAGGTCCTGAAGGTCAGATTGCTCTGCGCCCAGAACTCGTTGCTGTGCGGGTCCACCGAGCCGTCCGACCACAGCGGGCCGTCCTCGACGCCGGGCGCCCGCACCCCGGTCGACGCGGCGCCCGGGGTGCCCGAAGGCGTGGCGCTCGGCTTCCCGGTCCGGTGGGCCGGGGTGCTGCTCGGTGCCGGATCCGCCGGCGGGGCGGGCGGACGGCTCGTCGCGTCGGGCGAGGGGG
>NZ_LJBR01000275.1 GCF_001282115.1 Streptomyces sp. NRRL B-24085
GTCCACAGGGGGCGGGGGTTCGTCGCTGTCCACAGGGCACCCGGGGTGCGGCGGGGTTGTCCACAGGCTCCGGCGGTCGGGCCGACGCCGTCGTAGGCTGGAGACCCCCCGGCCCTTCGTTGTGTCGGGCCCTTCGCGTTGCCCACCCCACAGAAACCCCCCGGACGAAAGCCGCCCCGAATGAGCCTGCACGGTCTGCTCGACGCCGTCGTCAAGGACCCCGCCCTCGCGGAAGCGATCACGGCGGCCCAGGACGGCAACCGCATGCACGTCGACCTGGTCGGCCCCCCGGCGGCCCGCCCCTTCGCGATCGCCGCGCTCGCGCGTGAGGCCGGCCGTCCGGTGCTCGCGGTGACGGCCACGGGCCGCGAGGCCGAGGACCTGGCCGCCGCCCTGCGTTCCCTGCTCCCCTCCGAGGGGATCGTGGAGTACCCGTCCTGGGAGACCCTCCCGCACGAGCGCCTCAGCCCCCGCTCCGACACCGTCGGCCGCCGGCTGGCCGTCCTGCGGCGCCTGGCCCACCCGCGCCCCGACGATCCCGAGACCGGCCCCGTCTCCGTGGTCGTCGCGCCCGTCCGGTCCGTGCTCCAGCCGCAGGTCAAGGGCCTCGGCGACCTGGAACCCGTGGCCCTGCGCACCGGTCAGACCGCCGACCTGAACCAGATCGTGGAAGCCCTCGCCGCCGCCGCGTACGCGCGCGTGGAGCTCGTCGAGAAGCGCGGCGAGTTCGCCGTACGAGGAGGCATCCTCGACGTCTTCCCGCCCACCGAGGAACACCCCCTGCGCATCGAGTTCTGGGGCGACGACGTCGAGGAGATCCGCTACTTCAAGGTCGCCGACCAGCGCTCCCTGGAGGTCGCCGAACACGGCCTGTGGGCCCCGCCCTGCCGCGAACTGCTCCTGACGGACGAGGTCCGCGCACGCGCGCGTGCCCTCGCCGAGGAGCACCCGGAGCTCGGCGAACTGCTCGGCAGGATCGCCGAGGGGATCGCCGTGGAGGGCATGGAGTCGCTGGCTCCCGTCCTCGTCGACGACATGGAGCTCCTGATCGACGTCCTGCCCAAGGGCGCCATGGCCGTCGTGTGCGACCCGGAGCGGGTGCGCACGCGCGCGTCCGACCTCGTGGCCACCTCGCAGGAGTTCCTCCAGGCGTCCTGGGCGGCCACCGCGGGCGGCGGCGAGGCACCCATCGACGTCGGCGCGGCCTCCCTGTGGTCGATCGCCGACGTCCGCGACCGCGCACGCGAACTGGACATGATGTGGTGGTCGGTGTCGCCGTTCGCGGCGGACCTCGAACTGGAGGCGGACACCCTCAAGCTCGGCATGCACGCGCCCGAGACCTACCGCGGCGACACCGCCAAGGCGCTCGCCGACACCAAGGGCTGGCTCGCCGACGGCTGGCGCGCGGTCTTCGTGACCGAGGCGCACGGCCCCGCGGCCCGTACCGTCGAGGTGCTCGGCGGCGAGGGCATCGCGGCCCGCCTCGATGCGGAACTCACCTCCCTGAGCCCGTCCGTCGTGCACGTGGCGTGCGGCTCCATCGAGTACGGCTTCGTCGACCCGGCGCTCAGACTCGCCGTCCTCACCGAGACCGACCTGACCGGGCAGAAGGCGGCCGGCAAGGACGGCGCCCGGATGCCCGCCCGGCGGCGCAAGACGATCGACCCGCTCACCCTGGAGGCGGGCGACTACATCGTCCACGAGCAGCACGGCGTGGGCCGCTACATCGAGATGGTCCAGCGGACCGTGCAGGGCGCCACGCGCGAGTACCTCGTCGTCGAGTACGCCCCCGCCAAGCGCGGCCAGCCCGGCGACCGGCTCTACATCCCCACCGACCAGCTGGAGCAGATCACCAAGTACGTCGGCGGCGAGGCGCCCACGCTGCACCGGCTCGGCGGCGCCGACTGGACGAAGACCAAGGCGCGCGCGAAGAAGGCCGTCAAGGAGATCGCGGCCGACCTGATCAAGCTGTACAGCGCGCGGATGGCGGCCCCCGGGCACACCTTCGGCCCGGACACCCCGTGGCAGCGGGAGCTGGAGGACGCCTTCCCGTACGCGGAGACGCCCGACCAGCTCACCACCATCGCCGAGGTCAAGGAGGACATGGAGAAGTCGGTCCCGATGGACCGCCTGATCTGCGGCGACGTCGGCTACGGCAAGACGGAGATCGCGGTCAGGGCCGCCTTCAAGGCCGTGCAGGACGGCAAGCAGGTGGCCGTACTCGTCCCGACGACCCTGCTGGTGCAGCAGCACTTCGGGACGTTCAGCGAGCGGTACTCCCAGTTCCCCGTGGTCGTGAAGGCGCTCAGCCGCTTCCAGACCGACACCGAGGCGAAGGCCGTCCTGGAGGGCCTGCGGGAAGGCTCGGTGGACGTCGTCATCGGCACCCACCGGCTGTTCTCCTCGGAGACCAAGTTCAAGGACCTCGGCCTGGTCATCGTCGACGAGGAGCAGCGCTTCGGCGTCGAGCACAAGGAGCAGCTCAAGAAGCTCCGCGCCAACGTCGACGTGCTGACCATGTCCGCCACCCCGATCCCGCGCACCCTGGAGATGGCGGTCACCGGCATCCGCGAGATGTCGACGATCACCACGCCCCCGGAGGAGCGCCACCCGGTGCTCACCTTCGTCGGGCCGTACGAGGAGAAGCAGATCGGCGCGGCCATCCGCCGTGAACTGCTGCGCGAGGGCCAGGTCTTCTACATCCACAACCGGGTCGAGTCGATCGACCGGGCGGCTTCCCGGCTGCGCGAGATCGTCCCCGAGGCACGTATCGCGACCGCCCACGGCCAGATGTCGGAGCAGGCCCTGGAGCAGGTCGTCGTCGACTTCTGGGAGAAGAAGTTCGACGTGCTGGTGTCGACCACGATCGTCGAGTCGGGCATCGACATCTCCAACGCGAACACCCTGATCGTGGAGCGCGGCGACAACTTCGGCCTGTCCCAGCTCCACCAGCTCCGCGGCCGGGTGGGCCGTGGCCGCGAGCGGGGCTACGCGTACTTCCTGTACCCGCCGGAGAAGCCGCTGACCGAGACCGCGCACGAACGGCTCGCGACGATCGCCCAGCACACCGAGATGGGCGCGGGCATGTACGTCGCGATGAAGGACCTGGAGATCCGCGGCGCGGGCAACCTCCTCGGCGGCGAACAGTCCGGGCACATCGCGGGCGTCGGCTTCGACCTGTACGTCCGCATGGTCGGCGAGGCCGTCGCGGACTACCGGGCCTCCCTGGAGGGCGGTGTCGAGGAGGAGCCGCCGCTGGAGGTCAAGATCGAGCTCCCGGTCGACGCGCACGTCCCGCACGACTACGCGCCGGGCGAGCGGCTGCGCCTGCAGGCCTACCGTGCGATCGCCTCGGTGAACACCGAGGAGGACATCAAGGCGGTACGCGAGGAACTCGTCGACCGCTACGGCAAGTTGCCCGAGCCGGTGGAGAACCTGCTGCTGGTGGCGGGCCTTCGGATGCTGGCCCGCGCGTGCGGCGTCGGCGAGATCGTCCTCCAGGGGACCAACATCCGCTTCGCGCCGGTGGAGTTGCGGGAGTCGCAGGAACTGCGGGTCAAGCGGCTCTACCCGGGCACCGTCATCAAGCCGGCCGCCCACCAGGTGCTGGTGCCGCGGCCGAAGACGGCGAAGGTGGGGGGAAAGCCGTTGGTCGGGCGGGAGTTGCTCGGATGGGTGGGGGA
>NZ_LJBR01000276.1 GCF_001282115.1 Streptomyces sp. NRRL B-24085
GCTGTGGGCTGCACGGTGCCCTCGGGTCGATGTTCGCCCGACTCCGGGGGGCTTCCTTGGGGGGGGGGCTTCCTCGGGCGCGTCCTCCCGCTCAGGCCGGCCGTGGGTTCAGTGCGTGCGGAACAGCGTGGTCGCCAGTGTCCGGAAGACCTCCTCGGGGTCCTTGTCGCCGACCGGGCCGTCCAGGTTGTGGCTGAGAAGCAGCGTGGCGAAGCCGTGGGCGAGGGACCAGGCGGCGACCCCCGCGAGGCGGCTGTCGATGCCGAAGTCGTCGGCGCGCACTGCTGAGACCGAGGAGCGCAGGGCCTCGGTGGCCAGGGCGCGGGCCGTGGTGAGTTCGAGGTCGTCGGCGCGCAGCAGTCCGGGCGCGAACATGACCTGGAAGTGGGCCGGGTGCTCGCGGGCGAAGCGCACGTAGCGCCCGCCCGCGTCCTTGAGGTCCGAGGCGTCGTTGACGGCGGTCGCGAGCAGCGCGAAGCCTTCGGCGGCGATCGCCGTGAGCAGTCCGGTGCGGTCCCGGAAGTGGTGGGCCGGTGCGGCATGCGAGACCCCGGCACGCCGGGCCAGATCGCGCAGGCTCAGCCCGGCGGGGCCGTCGGCGGCGATGACGTCGAGGGCCGCCGTGAGGATCGCGCGGCGCAGGTCGCCGTGGTGGTAGGGGCGGTTCGGCTGGTCGGTCTCCACAGGTGCCATGGTCAGAGCGTACGCCGGATCTAGGCATTGACAAGTTCGGGGCGGCGAGGCAATCTAGTCAGTGTCAAGTTGGGATGCGGGGTCCGAGGGCCGCGCTGACGACGGGGGGATGTCATGTCGAAGCACGACGGCGAGGCCGAGGTGGAGGCCGGTGTCGGCGGAGCGGGTGACGCCGTGGAGCTGACCCGGGTGCGCCAGCTCTGGCATCTGCTGGAACCACTGCACGCCGTTCTCTATTACGCGCCGGAGGTCTTCGAGGAGGCCGCCGCGCTCGGGTACGACACGAAGGAGCGCTGGCCGAGCTACTTCCCGTTGCGAGCGGCGCCGTTGGGGCCGGTGGGCACCGAGCGCGTGGCGTCGGCCTTCTACAGCTTCAGCCCTCGCATGGTCGCCGAGCACATCGACTCCGCGTGGGCGACCGCCGAGCCCGGCGCGGTGCTGGCGGCAAGGCTGCGGGGCGTCGACCGGGCATACCGCGCGATATTCGGCGACGGTGTCGACAGTCCGCAGCTCGCGGAGGCCGCCGCTCTCGCCCGGTGCGCGGCGGAGTCGGTGGACACGGCGGGCCGCCCGCTGGCCGCGGCCAACGCCGAGCTGCTGTGGCCCGAGGCTCCACACCTCCAGTTGTGGCAGGCGGCGACGATCCTGCGTGAGCACCGAGGCGACGGCCACATCGCGGCCCTGCTCGTGGCCGGACTCGACCCGGTCGAGTCACTCGTCTCCTTCGCCGCGATCGGCGCGGCATCCGTGGAGCGCTTCGAGAGCCGGGGCTGGAGCGCCGGGGAATGGCGGTCGGCCCGAGAGCGTCTGACGGCCCGTGGACTGGTCGACGAGCAAGGAGCGGCCACGGATGCCGGCCGCGACCTGCGCCACCGTGTGGAGCACCAGACCGACCAACTCGCCGCCAGACCCTGGCAATTGCTGGGCGCCGCCGAAGTGACCCGGCTCGCGGACCTGCTCGGTGACTTCTGGGTCGCCGTGCTCTCCTCCGGGCTGCTTCCGTCGGAGACGACCCTGGGCATCGGCAAGGTCTGACCGTGATAGTCAGGGCGGATGCTCGGACGACTGTCTTTGACGGAGCAGCTGGACGCGTTCCATGCCGCGCTCGACCGGAACGAGATCCTGACCGGGGTGATGGCCAGGACGGCGACTCTTGACCTGCCGGGCTGGTACGTGACGGCGGGCTGCCTGTTCCAGACCGTGTGGAACGTGGTCACCGGCAGACCCCCGGCGCAAGGCATCAGGGACTACGACGTCTTCTACTTCGACGACACCGATCTCTCCTGGGAGGCCGAGGACGCCGTGATCAGGGCAGGGCAGGAGGTGTTCGGCGGTCTGGGAGCCGAGGTGGAGATCCGCAACGAGGCCCGGGTGCACCTCTGGTACGAGGGGAAGTTCGGGGTGCCCTGCCCGCCGTACGACTCCACCGAGTCTGCCATCGACCGCTTCGCCGCGACCACTTGCTGCCTGGGTGTGCGGCTCGAACGCGACGGGGGATGGCGTGTCTATGCCCCGCACGGGCTGTCCGACGTCTTCAACCTCGTGGTCCGCCCCAACCCGGTCCTTGCCCCCAAAGAGGTCTACGAGGCCAAGGCCACGCGCTGGAAGGAGATATGGCCGGAGCTCACGGTGCTGCCGTGGCCGACAGGCTCGTCGACCTGACCCCGGCGGAACGCGAAAGGGCACCCGCGCGGGACGGATCCGCGCGGGCGGCCTCTCGTTCAGCGCGTGAGGGTGGGCGGCTCGGGGTGTGCCCGGGCGGGCCCAGTGCCCGTGTGTCCGGCGAGGTCCGGTCTACGGCTGCTCGGGCCTGTCGCGATCCATGCCGAGCGACCCCTCGATCTTCCGCTGGGCGTCGTCGACTTGGCCCTCGTACTTGCTGCCCGTTCTGTCGTTGACCTTCCGTTCCGCCACGTCGGACATGTCCTTGCCCTTGTCCTGCATCTGGCGGTTGCTCTTGAACCTGTCGAAGATGCCCATCCAGAGCTCCTTCCCGAGGTGACTCAGCAATGACGATACGACCGGTATGTCTTCGATGCCCACTCGAAAGCATGGTGGTCTGGACCTCCTGAACGCCCCGGTGCGCCCGCTCGCTACGGTGTGCGCGACGTCGTACGAGGGAAGGCGCTCCTTGCGGGGGCGGACCGGGTTGCAAGGGGAGGGGCGCACGTGATGCGTCTGAGGGGCGGGGCCGCGGCCGCCGCCGTGCTGGTGTTGGCCGTGGCCGGATGCAAGGCGGAGACCACCACAGGGGCCGGCGGACCCGAGGAGACCGGGGGCGCGGGCGGTTCGGGTGCCGCGCTCAGTGCCGCCGAGTCCCTCACCGTGAAGGGGCGGGCGCCCAAGACGGGTTACGAGCGGGACCGGTTCGGCACCGCCTGGGCGGACACCGACTCGAACGAGTGCGACACCCGCGACGACATACTCAAACGCGACCTGGAGGACGTGAAGTTCACCGGCGGGCACTGCAAGGTGTCGTACGGCGTGCTGGAGTCGGACCCGTACTCCGGCAAGGAGGTGACCTACCGG
The DNA here is from genome assembly GCF_001282115.1 of Streptomyces sp. NRRL B-24085. Taxonomy (GTDB): domain Bacteria; phylum Actinomycetota; class Actinomycetes; order Streptomycetales; family Streptomycetaceae; genus Streptomyces. The sequence goes on from NZ_LJBR01000276.1 coordinate 3,223, forward strand.
CGAGGCCGCAGCCAGGTCGACATCGACCATGTGGTCGCGCTCTCCGACGCCTGGCAGAAGGGGGCCAAGTACTGGGACGCCAGCAAGCGGATAGCTCTCGCCAACGACCCCCTCAACCTGCTCGCGGTCGACGCGAGCACCAACCGTTCCAAGGGGGACGGGGACACGGCGACCTGGCTGCCGCCGAACAAGGCGTACCGGTGCACTTATGTGGCCGCCCAGGTCGCCGTGAAGAAGAAGTACGGCCTGTGGGTCACGGCCGCCGAGAAGTCCGCGATGGAGAAGGTCCTCACGGGCTGCCCCGGCCAGAAGCTCCCGGTCGGCGGCAATCCGACGGCGGCGCCGCCCCGCTTCCACGCGGACTGAGGATCGTGCCGTTCGCCCCGAGCAGTCGTGGACTCCGCGGGGCGGTCGGGAAATACGCTTTCCGACGGGCCGGCCCGCACCTACGGTGATCGCATGGAGTGGAAGACGTCGAGTCTCGCCGAGCGTCCCGAGATGCGGGAGCGCGTCCTCGGCATGGCCAGTAGCTGGCCGGAGTTCGTGACCGAGGACCTGGTGGGCAACGCCCACTACGGACGGATCTCCGCCGAGTTCCCCGAGTACGTGCTGTTCGCCGAGGACGAGCGGGGTGAGGTCGTCGCGCACGCCCACAGCGTGCCCTTCGCCCTCCACACCGAGGACCGCGGTGAACTGCCCGCCCGGGGCTGGGACGAGGTGCTGACGTGGGCCTTCAGCGACCTGAGGCGCGGCGTGCGGACCGACACGGTGAGCGCGATCTCGGTCGTCGTCGATCCGCGCGTCCAGGGCCGCGGCCTGTCCGCCCTGATGCTCACGGCGATGCGGGACAGCGCCCGCGCCCACGGCTTCACCGAGGTCGTCGCCCCCGTCCGCCCCAGCGCCAAGCATCTGGAACCGCACACCCCGATCGAGGAGTACGCCCGTCGCGTGCGCCCCGACGGTCTGCCGCACGATCCCTGGCTGCGCGTGCACGCGCGGGCCGGTGCCGAGGTGCACGCCGTGGCGCCGGCCTCCATGACGGTGTCCGGTTCGCTGGAGCAGTGGCGCCGCTGGACCGGACTGCCCTTCGACACGGCCGGCGACATCGAGGTGCCCGGGGCGCTGGTGCCGGTCAGGTGTGAGCCGGAGCGCGGGTACGCGGTGTACGTCGAGCCCAACGTCTGGATGCGGCACGCCCTTTGAGCGTGCCGCGATCCCTGTGTCCCGCGTCATCTGTCCCGCGTCATGCGTGCCGCTGATGCGTGATGCGTGATGCGTGTCGTCACCGGGAGTCGACGTCCCGGGCCGTGTCGCTCGCGGTGGGTCAGCCGCCCAGGGCGTCCAGGTCCAGGATCTCGCCGGCGGGCTTCTGCGTGGGGACCGGCTCGTCGAAGTCGCTGAAGGTGACGGACCCCTGGTCCGCCCCGGCCGTGCTGTCGACCCGCAGCAGGTACGGCTTGCCCTCGGTGGCGACGTACAGGGTGTAGCGGTCCTTGCCGTCCTTCTCGTGCAGGACGATCGCCGGTGTCCCGTCGACGGTGGCCGTCTTGCCGCGGCTCGCGTCGGAGGCGGTGTCGGTGGCGCCTTCCAGTGCCGCGCCCAGGTCGCAGAAGCCCTCGAACTCCTTGGCGTCCGCGCCCGTCGCCTTCGACTTGGTCCACTTGCCGGCCAGCATGTCCACGGCCGCGTCGGTGTCCGCCTTCGACTCGCCCTTGCTCTGCTCGCGCAGGAACGCCTCGTCGAACTTCATGTAGACGATGTCACCGGTCTTGATCAGTTCGGCCTTGCCCTCGCCGCCCATGCCGATGGTGCCAGCGCACTCGCCCTTCTTGTTCAGCAGGACGTCGAGGCTGATGGTGGCGCCGCTCTCGTCGTCGGGGATGTCGCCCTTCATCCGCAGCGAGGAGGCGCCGGTCGTGGCCTTGGCGGCCCGGTCGGCTATCTCACCCCCGGTCAGGCCGGCGAAGGGGTCCTTCTGAGCAGCCGACTTGCCCGGCGCGGCGGAGGCGCTGGACGCGTTCGTGCTGCTGTCCGCCTTGTCCTGGTCCGACTGGCAGCCGGTGAGTCCTGCGGTGGCCGCGGCAGCGATGCAGAGAGCGGCAAGTGCGGTACGACGCATGGTGATTCCTTGATGGGGATGCGGTGAGGTGATGAGGTGCGGGGCGCTGCGCATGGGGTGCGCCCCGGTGGTGAGCGGGGGAGACCGAAGGGGACGGGCTGGTTCAGCCGGTCTTCGTCCAGTCCTTGCAGCCGGTCGTCTTGAAGTAGGCGTCCGAGGCGCTGACCTTGACGACGGCCGTGCCGTTGACGTTGTCGTTCGCGAGCACGGAGTCGATGCCGTGCTCGGCGTCCTTGGTGCGCTCCCAGTAGCAGGAGTCGTCGGTGTTGCCGGTGGACTTGTAGGTGCCCGGGGCGATGTCGGCGCCGACTCCGAACATTCCGCCGTCGCCGGCCATCCGGGAGGCGGGGGAGCCCTTCGCCTGGTCGGCGACGGCCTCCCAGTCGTTGCAGTCGCTCGACGTGAAGAGCTTGTCGGTGGCCTTGACGGTGACGTAACTGGTGCCGGTGACGTTGTCGTTGGCCAGCAGCGAGTCCATCTCGCCCGAGGCGTCCTTGGCCCGCTCCCAGTAGCACATGCCGTCGCTGTTGCCGGTGGAGCGGTAGGTGCCGGGCTTGACGTCCGAACCGACCTGGAAGTCGCCGTCCCCCGAGAACGCGGCCTTCTTCTCGGCGGCCGCGGCCCTGTGGGCGCCCTTGCCGCCCTCGTCGCCCTTCTCGCCCTTCTCGCCCTTCTCGCCCCCGGCCTCGCGCTGTGCGGACGCCGAGGAGCCCTTGGTGCTGCCCCCGGACGTGCCGCCGCCCCCGTTCTCCCCGGCGTTCGCCGAGGCGACTCCAATGACGACGACTCCGACCACGGCGCCCAGCGCGATCTTGCCCTTCATGCCCATGGCTGTGTTCCCCCTCCGACCCGGCGACCACCGCCACTCGGTGGTCGCTCGTTTCGCTGGGTCAATAAGAGCAGAGCTTGTGAACCGAGTCAACACGGTTCACGATAGGGCTCGTGTACACGGCGTGAATGGGTGGATCTTGCGTGCGTCGGTATGCTCGGCGTCACATGCGGGGGCGCTGGGCCGATGCGGGTCGCCGAGGCGGCGCACGACGAGGGGAGCGGGCGGGTGCAGGACAACGCGACTGAGGTGACCGCCGCCGGTATCGCACGGCTGGCCGGGGTGGGCCGCGCGGCCGTCAGCAACTGGCGGCGCAGGCACGCGGACTTCCCGAGGCCTGTCGGCGGCACCGAGACCAGCCCCTCCTTCGCGCTCGCCGAGGTCGAGTCATGGCTGCGCAAGCAGGGCAAACTCGCTGAGGTCCCGCTGCGTGAACGCGTCTGGCAGCAGCTCTCCGGCCATCCCGACGGCCCGGTCACCGCCCTCACCCACGCGGGCTGCGTCCTGCTGCTGATCCACGACCGCCCGCCGGTCTGGCTGGAGGTGAGCGCCGGTTCCGACGAGCGGCTGGCGGACATGCTGCCGGGGGCGTTGCGGGAGGTGTTCACACCGCGCTTCGGAGCGGAGGCGGCCACGAGCGCCCGAGCGGCGACTCCCGCCGAGGACACCGGGAGCGCCCCGACGGCTGTGAACACCCCGGGGCCGGTTCCCCCGACGGCTGTGAACACCCCGGGGCCGGTTCACACCCCGGCCCCCGACGCGCGCGCTGCGGTGAACCCCGGAGACGCGGGCCCCGTGATGTCCCAC
>NZ_LJBR01000277.1 GCF_001282115.1 Streptomyces sp. NRRL B-24085
ACCCCGGGCGAGGTCTTCCCCCGCCGCAAGCCGGCCCCGCCGCCGGCGAACCCGCCCCAGCATCTCGCCGCGGGCTGAACGCCGGTCGGCCGCACCCCGCCCGAGTTGTCCCGGTGCGGCTGGCTACCCTGGAGACATGGACTACGTCTCCGCGCTCGTGCCCCCGGTCGTCATGGCCGTGTTCTTCATCGGTGTGATCCGGGTCATCGTGAAGACCCAGGGCGGGGCCAACAAGGCCAAGGAGGACGCGGCCGTCGACGCCGCCCTCGCGCGCGCGGAGGCGACCAAGCAGGCCGACTGACCGGCCCTTCCCCCGTCGGCGTACGACTCCCCGAGCCACCGTGCTTTCGGAGTCGTACGCCCTTTTTGTTGCTGTTTGACGTCGAAAGAGCACGTCCGTCACGCCGATAGCCGGATCTCCCACTATTGTGCTGAGCTGTGCCTCGCCCATTGGGAGAACTCGAAGACGCGGTCATGACGCGGGTGTGGAAGTGGAACCGCCCGGTCACCGTTCGAGAAGTCCTGGAAGACCTTCAGCAGGAACGGTCCATCGCGTACACCACGGTGATGACCGTTTTGGACAATCTCCATCAGAAGGGCTGGGTGCGCCGTGAGGCGGAAGGCCGGGCCTATCGATATGAGGCGGTCTCCACACGGGCCGCCTACGCCGCCGCACTGATGAACGACGCCTGGTCGCAGAGTGACAACCCCGCCGCCGCTCTCGTCGCCTTCTTCGGGATGATGAGCGAGGAACAGCGACTGGCACTCCAGGACGCCGTACGCATCGTCCAGGGGCCGTCCGTGGAGAACCCCGACTCCACAACGCGGGACGGCGGGCGATAGCGTCCGCTCATGTCCGCGAAGAGCCCCTCCGCCGAGAACCCCGAAGTCACCGCAAAAGCCATCACCGTCCGGCGGGCCCGCACCAGCGATGTCGCCGGCATCCGACGGCTCCTTGACTCCTACGTCCGCGACCGCATCCTGCTCGACAAAGCGACGGTGACGCTTTACGAGGACATCCAGGAGTTCTGGGTCGCCGAGCGTGACGACAACGCCGAGCTGGTCGGCTTCGGGGCCCTGCATGTCATGTGGGAAGACCTCGCGGAAGTGCGCACTCTCGCCGTGAAGCCCGGACTGAAGGGTGCCGGGGTCGGGCACCAGTTGCTGGAGAAGTTGTTGGAGACGGCCCGCTGGCTCGGTGTTCGCCGCGTTTTCTGTCTCACCTTCGAAGTGGACTTCTTCGGCAAGCACGGCTTCGTCGAGATCGGTGAGACACCCGTTGACACCGATGTCTACGCAGAGCTACTGCGTTCCTATGACGAAGGCGTGGCAGAGTTCCTCGGTCTCGAACGAGTGAAACCGAACACCTTGGGCAACAGCCGGATGCTTCTGCATCTGTGATCGCCAAGGATTCCGGGGCTTCCGGGGCCCGCCCGTGCCCAGGTTCCCTATGTCCGAAACGCGCATGTTTCCGGACGGGGAGGTCCCTGTCGGTCTCTCCCGGGGGTTTGTGTTTTTCCAGCAAAAGCGGTTTGCTTTCCGACGTACTGCAGTACTGCATATAACAGGGGACGGCGAAACGGCGGACGCCGCAGGCCCCCGGCCCTCAAGTATTGGATGAAAGGAAATCCGGTGGCACAGAAGGTTCAGGTCCTTCTTGTCGACGACATCGACGGCGGCGAGGCGGACGAGACCGTCACGTTCGCGTTGGACGGCAAGACGTACGAGATCGATCTCACGACCGCCAATGCGGACAAGCTTCGTGGCCTTCTCGAGCCCTACGTGAAGGGCGGTCGCCGCACCGGAGGCCGTGCTTCGGGCGGGCGCGGAAAGACGCGGGCCGCTTCCGGTGGCAGCCAGGACACCGCTCAGATCCGTGCCTGGGCCAAGGAGAACGGTTACGAGGTCAATGACCGCGGCCGTGTTCCGGCGAGCATTCGCGAGGCTTACGAGAAGGCCAACGCCTGATCGAGAGGTGCACGAAGGCCGGGGCCCGCGAAGGCTTATGCCCGAGCGCCCCGCAGCCGCATCCGGTGGCAGTGCGTCGCCAGCGTGTTCACGACGCGTACGAGATCGGGGGCGCCCCCACCGCCCCCCAGTGCCGACACCGTCGGCAGCGAGGCCTCGACCTCGCACCCAGGCTCGGGGGGCCGCAGCCACACGGCGGCCCCCTGCGGGGCGTCGGGAGCCTCGTGCTCCCTTCCGGGAAGCGCCGCCGCGACGGGCCCGCCCGTCCCTGGCGCGGCTGACCGGCTCGGGGATCCGGCCGACACCCGGCCCGGTGCCGCTCCGGTGAGCCCGGTCGCTTCCGTCCCGGGCGAGCGCCACGCGCCCGTGCCCGGCCGCCGCGTCGCCCCGGCGGGGCCGCCCGGCGCCCGGCCCCACACCGCTCCCGCGGGCCCGCCCGGCACCGTCCCGGGCAGTGCCGGTGCCGTCATGGAGCCGTCCGTGCCGATCGCCCGCAGGTCCAGCGGGAGCGAGCCCCACTCCAGCCACTCCAGGATTCCGGGCAGCTCCTCCGCGCTGCCCGCCGCCACCAGGAGCCGCATGCGGCCGCCCCGCAGCGCCACCGGAGACGCCCCGGCGAGGTGGCGCAGGGCCGCGCGGCCCGCCTCGGCCGGGACGTCCAGGACGTCGAAGCGCGGGCCCACCCGCAGACGTACGGGAGATTCGGGGGTGCTCGCGGGCACCGTGGGCCAGCCCAGTTCGTTCTCGTACCAGCGGCGGACCTGATCGTCGCCGGCGGAGGCCCGGTCGGGCGGCCGTCGGGGCAGCGGGACCGCGGTGCGTTCCGAGGTGCGAGGGAGGTGGCCGGCAACCATGCCGAGTGCAACCGCCGGAAGGGCGCGAGAGTTACGCTGGGTGCGCCGACGTGTGCGAAGAGTGTTTGAGGAGGGGGCGTGCGGAGGTGCGGGGTGGCACAAGGTTGTTCGCCCGTAGCGGAGGGACGGGGGGCGTACGGCATGGAGTGTCGGTCGGAGCGGGTAAGACATCCCTAGTGGGAGGGGGCGACACGCAGGAAAGGACGTCTCACGTTCGCCATCGGCGTACTGGCGACTGGGGTAACTGCCTGGCCTGCGGGAACATCGTCTCGCACCATCGGGTTGGAGCAGATGTCGGCGTTCGGGGTCAGGAGGCCATCGACGGTGTCGGCAGTTGGAATGAGCGGTCCCCGCTTGCGGGACTAAGCTGCGGAAGGACAGGGAGGGGAAGTTCCCCCCACTGCCTGACCGCTCTGAGGAGCGATTAACGATGTTCGAGAGGTTCACCGACCGCGCGCGGCGGGTTGTCGTCCTGGCTCAGGAAGAAGCCCGGATGCTCAACCACAACTACATCGGCACCGAGCACATCCTCCTGGGCCTGATCCACGAGGGTGAGGGTGTCGCCGCCAAGGCCCTTGAGAGCCTCGGGATTTCGCTCGAGGCGGTCCGCCAGCAGGTGGAGGAGATCATCGGGCAGGGGCAGCAGGCCCCGTCCGGGCACATCCCCTTCACCCCCCGTGCCAAGAAGGTCCTGGAGCTGTCGCTCCGCGAGGCCCTTCAGCTGGGCCACAACTACATCGGCACGGAGCACATCCTGCTCGGCCTGATCCGTGAGGGCGAGGGCGTCGCCGCCCAGGTCCTGGTCAAGCTGGGCGCAGATCTGAACCGGGTGCGGCAGCAGGTCATCCAGCTGCTCTCCGGTTACCAGGGCAAGGAGACCGCCACCGCCGGCGGGCCTGCCGAGGGCACCCCCTCGACGTCCCTGGTCCTCGACCAGTTCGGCCGGAACCTCACCCAGGCCGCTCGTGAGTCCAAGCTCGACCCGGTCATCGGGCGCGAGAAGGAGATCGAGCGGGTCATGCAGGTGCTGTCCCGCCGTACCAAGAACAACCCGGTGCTGATCGGTGAGCCCGGCGTCGGCAAGACCGCCGTCGTCGAGGGCCTCGCCCAGGCCATCGTCAAGGGCGAGGTGCCCGAGACCCTCAAGGACAAGCACCTCTACACCCTGGACCTCGGCGCGCTGGTCGCCGGCTCCCGCTACCGCGGTGACTTCGAGGAGCGCCTGAAGAAGGTCCTCAAGGAGATCCGCACCCGCGGCGACATCATCCTGTTCATCGACGAGCTGCACACGCTGGTCGGTGCGGGTGCCGCCGAGGGCGCCATCGACGCCGCTTCGATCCTGAAGCCGATGCTGGCCCGCGGTGAGCTCCAGACCATCGGTGCCACCACGCTGGACGAGTACCGCAAGCATCTGGAGAAGGACGCGGCCCTCGAGCGCCGTTTCCAGCCCATCCAGGTCGCCGAGCCCTCGCTCCCGCACACCATCGAGATCCTCAAGGGTCTGCGCGACCGCTACGAGGCCCACCACCGTGTGTCCATCACGGACGAGGCCCTCGTCCAGGCCGCGACCCTGGCCGACCGGTACATCTCGGACCGCTTCCTGCCGGACAAGGCGATCGACCTGATCGACGAGGCCGGTTCCCGGATGCGCATCCGCCGGATGACCGCGCCGCCGGACCTGCGCGAGTTCGACGAGAAGATCGCCGGTGTCCGCCGCGACAAGGAGTCCGCGATCGACTCGCAGGACTTCGAGAAGGCCGCCTCCCTGCGCGACAAGGAGAAGCAGCTCCTCGCCGCCAAGGCCAAGCGGGAGAAGGAGTGGAAGGCCGGCGACATGGACGTCGTCGCGGAGGTCGACGGCGAGCTGATCGCCGAGGTCCTCGCGACCGCCACCGGCATCCCGGTCTTCAAGCTGACCGAGGAGGAGTCCTCGCGTCTGCTGCGCATGGAGGACGAGCTCCACAAGCGGGTCATCGGCCAGGTCGACGCCGTCAAGGCGCTGTCGAAGGCGATCCGTCGTACGCGTGCGGGCCTCAAGGACCCGAAGCGTCCCGGTGGTTCGTTCATCTTCGCCGGCCCGTCCGGTGTCGGTAAGACCGAGCTGTCCAAGGCGCTCGCCGAGTTCCTCTTCGGTGACGAGGACGCGCTGATCTCCCTCGACATGTCGGAGTTCAGCGAGAAGCACACGGTCTCGCGGCTCTTCGGTTCGCCCCCCGGATACGTGGGTTACGAAGAGGGCGGCCAGCTCACCGAGAAGGTCCGCCGCAAGCCGTTCTCCGTCGTCCTCTTCGACGAGGTCGAGAAGGCCCACCCGGACATCTTCAACTCGCTGCTCCAGATCCTGGAGGACGGTCGCCTGACCGACTCCCAGGGCCGGGTCGTGGACTTCAAGAACACGGTCATCATCATGACGACCAACCTCGGCACCCGGGACATCTCCAAGGGCTTCAACCTGGGCTTCGCGGCCTCGGGCGACAAGAAGACCAACTACGAGCGCATGAAGAACAAGGTCTCGGACGAGCTCAAGCAGCACTTCCGGCCCGAGTTCCTCAACCGCGTCGACGACGTGGTCGTCTTCCCGCAGCTCACCCAGGACGACATCCTCAAGATCGTCGACCTGATGGTGGGCAAGGTGGACGAGCGCCTCAAGGACCGGGACATGGGCATCGAGCTCTCCCAGTCCGCCAAGGAGCTGCTGTCCAAGAAGGGTTACGACCCGGTGCTGGGTGCGCGTCCGCTGCGTCGCACCATCCAGCGCGAGGTCGAGGACACGCTGTCGGAGAAGATCCTCTTCGGCGAGCTGCGTCCCGGTCACATCGTGGTCGTCGACACGGAGGGCGAGGGCGAGACCCAGACCTTCACCTTCCGCGGCGAGGAGAAGTCGGCGCTGCCCGACGTCCCGCCGATCGAGCAGGCGGCCGGCGGTGCCGGGCCGAACCTGAGCAAGGAGGCGTAAGCCTCACCGGCCGCAGGGCCGACTAGAGGGGCCGGTGCCTTCGGGCACCGGCCCCTCTGGCGTGTGCGCGCCTGTGCGGCCGACTGCGTGTGGGTCAGGACAACTGGCCGTCGTAGTCCGGGAGTTTGAAGGTCTTCTCGGCGTGGCCGCCCGACAGGTCGGTGGCGCTGTTGCCGATGTTCGCGATGATCGTGTAGCCCTTGTTCTCGATGTCGACGCGCTGGGCGGTCTTGTAGGTGGCGACGTTCTTGAACAGGTCGACGAAGCCGCGGACGTAGAGGCCGTTGACCTGGTAGCCGACGTGCTTGAGGTTGTAGTCGGTCACCGAGGCGATGATGCCGGGGCGGGCGGTCACGAAGAACAGGGATACGCCGTGCTCCTGGGCGTACTTCGCGACCTCCAGGACGGGCTTGTTGGCCGGGGAGGGGTAACTGAAGCCGAAGTCCGTCTCCAGGGTGGTGTTGTCGATGTCGAGGACGATCGCCTGCTTCTCGCCGGGCCCGGGGGCGGCGATGCGCGTCTTCAGGTAGGGGAGGGCTTGGTTCATCACGGCCTGGCAGTCGGACTGCCAGGTGGCGTAGTCGACGTCCGCGGCGGCGGTCGAGGCGGTGGTCGTGGAGGTGCCTGCGGTGGCCGTCGTGGCCTCTGCGGGCACGGCCAGGGCCACGAGTGCGGCTGCGGAGACGGTGGTTACGGCGGTGCGGCGCGCCCAGGCGCGTCTGCTACTCATGATTCGTGGGGGTCCTCTCACGTCCGTATGCCGTTGTCTGGTGCATGTTCGGGGGCGAGGGTGGCGCGAGGGGAACCGTAGGGTTACTGACTGGTAAGTGGCCAGAGACGTGCGTCACATGACGGGACTTTTGCCTGAGGGTCGCCGGTGACTTGCCGCACAGGTGATTTGTCCATTACTAGCGGGAATAGTGAGCAAATTTACCGAGCGCGCCATACCTGTTGTACGCACCTTCTCGACCCATTACTACATTCCGTCGTAGATGGGCCATTTGGGCCTGTTCGGCCACTGGGGTTACCAAGGGATGCGCCATCCGGTCGTCCTCATGTGCCGGGTGGTTTCTCCTGTCCCCGGCTTCACGAGGTTCCGAATGTTCCAGCGCGTCTCCCCCCGCTCCTCCCGTACGTCCCTGCTCCGCACCCGTGTGGCCGTCATGGCCGCGTCCGTCGGGGCCACGGCTGTGCTGGGGGCCGGAGTCGCCTCGGCCGCGTCCTCCTCGGCCTCCTGGGTCGACCCGGTCAAGAAGTACACGCTCAGCGCCAGCTACGCGCAGGCCGGTGGCATGTGGCAGTCCACCCACAGCGGGCAGGACTTCGCCGTGCCGAGCGGTACGACCGTCGTCGCCGCGCACGGCGGGACCGTCGTCAAGGCGGGTCCGGGGGGTGCCGGTGACGGTGCCGCCTACGGCAACGCCATCGTGATCAAGCACGGCAACCGGACGTACTCGCAGTACGCCCACCTCTCCCGCATCAAGGTCAAGGTCGGCCAGGTCGTCAAGACCGGTCAGCGCATCGCCCTGTCCGGCAACACCGGCAACTCCAGCGGCCCGCACCTGCACTTCGAGATCCGCACGACCGCGAACTACGGCTCGGCCATCGACCCGGTCGCGTTCCTGCGGGCCAAGGGCGTGAAGGTCTGACCGGGGTCAGGCGCCCGGGCCGCCCCGATGGGCCTGCGTGATCAGGTCGGTCGCGACCTCCAGGACCGCCTGGCGCTTGGCCTCCGGGTCCGCGGTGATGTCCTGGAGGAAGAACATCCCGGCGTGCAGGGTGAAGAGCGCGCTGACGCAGCGGACCTGGTCGGTCAGGTCCGCCTCGGGGTCGACGATGATCTCGCGCAGCCCCTGCATGCGCTCCTTGAAGGTCTCGCCGACGCGCAGTTCACGGACCGTCGCCTGGTTCTCCTGCATGAAGCGGAACAGCGGCGTCGCACCCGACAGGGTCTCGCTGTAGCGCCGTACGATCTCCTGCTTCGTCTCGAGCGTGTGCGGCTGCTTGCGGCCCCACTCGATGAGGTCGAGGATCGGCTGCGTCAGATCGTCGAAGATGCTGACGAGGATCTCTTCCTTGGTCTTGAAGTGGTAGTAGAGCGCCGCCTTGGTGACGTCCAGGTGCTCGGCGATCTCCCGCAGTGACGTCTTCTCGTACCCCTGCTCCGCGAAGAGTTCGAGGGCCACGTCCTGGATTCGCTGGCGTGTGTTGCCGCGGCGCTGCTGCTTCGTGACGTCCATGGTGCCGCCCATCCTCGTGCTCCTCGGCTTTCCATAAAACTTACTTGACGCCCGGCTAGTTACGCGTCTACCTTCCCCAGTGTAGACAACTAGCCGGGCGGCAAGTAAGTGCCCCGGCGGGGCAGTACCGCAGGACCTCAGGGGAGTGGGAACGATGGCGGACACACAGACGGTCGAGACGGAGCCGGACAAGAAACAGCGCAGCGTGCGGGTCGTCCTGCTCGCGCTGATGATCACCATGATGCTCGCGATGCTCGACAACATGATCGTGGGCACCGCGATGCCGACGATCGTGGGCGAGCTCGGCGGACTCGAGCACCTGTCGTGGGTCGTGACGGCCTACACGCTGGCCACCGCCGCCGCGACCCCGCTCTGGGGCAAGCTCGGCGACATGTACGGCCGCAAGGGCGTCTTCATGAGCTCGATCGTGCTCTTCCTGGTCGGCTCCGCGCTCAGCGGCATGGCCCAGGACATGGGCCAGCTCATCGGCTTCCGGGCCGTGCAGGGTCTCGGCGCCGGCGGTCTGATGGTCGGTGTCATGGCGATCATCGGCGACCTGATCCCGCCCCGGGAGCGCGGCAAGTACCAGGGCATGATGGCCGGCGTCATGGCGCTCGCGATGATCGGCGGTCCGCTGGTCGGTGGCACCATCACCGACAACTGGGGCTGGCGCTGGTCCTTCTACATCAACCTGCCGCTCGGTGTCGTGTCGCTCGCCCTGATCAGCGCGGTGCTGCACCTGCCGAAGAAGCGCGCACAGGCCCGTATCGACTACCTGGGCGCCGCCCTGCTGACCGTCGGCATCACCGCCATCGTGCTGGTGACCACCTGGGGCGGCACGGAGTACGCCTGGAGCTCCGCGCGGATCATGGAGCTGATCGGCATCGGCGTCGCCGCGCTGGTCGGGTTCGTGTTCTGGCAGACCAAGGCTGCCGAGCCGGTCGTACCGCTGCACATCTTCCGCAGCCGCAACTTCACGCTGATGTCGGTCATCGGCTTCATCACCGGCTTCGTGATGTTCGGCGCCACCCTCTTCCTGCCGCTGTACCAGCAGTCGGTGCAGGGCGCCTCCGCGACCAACTCCGGGCTGCTGCTCCTGCCGATGCTCGGCGCGATGCTGGTGACCTCGATGGTCGCGGGCCGGATCACCACCAACAGCGGGCGGTACTACGTCTTCCCGGTCCTCGGCAGCGTCCTGATGGTGATCGGGCTGTACCTGCTGTCGACCATGGACACCGGGACTTCGCGGTTCACCTCGGGTGTCTTCATGGCCGTCGTCGGTCTCGGCATGGGCTGCCTGATGCAGATCACCATGCTGGTCGCGCAGAACAGCGTCGAGATGAAGGACATGGGCGTCGCGTCCTCCTCCACCACCCTGTTCCGTACGCTCGGCTCCTCCTTCGGTGTCGCCATCATGGGGGCGCTGTTCAACCACCGCGTCCAGGACACCATGGCCGAGCGGGGCGGGGCGCTGGGCTCCAAGGTGACCGAGCAGTCCGCCCAGCTGGACGCGAAGAGCCTGGAGAAGCTGCCGGACGCGGTGCGCGAGGCGTACCAGTTCGCGGTGTCGGCGGGCACGCACTCGGCGTTCCTGCTCGGTTCGATCGTCGCCGTGCTCTCGCTGGTGGCGGCGGTGTTCGTCAAGGAGGTGCCGCTGAAGGGAGCGGGACCCCAGAAGGCGGCGGAGGACGCGGCGCCGACCCCGCTCGTCGAGGTCTGACCCGACTCCGAAGCGAAGGCGCCGACAGCACCGGAAGAACGGCAAGAACCGAAAGCCCCGAACCGAAGGCCCCCCGGACGGTGTCCGCCCCGGGGGGCCTTCTTCGTGCGAGCGAGGGCGATGTCAGTGCCGCGTGTCACCATCGGCCCCATGGACAAAGTGCGGCAGATCAGGCTCGCCAAGGACGCCATGGACCGGGACTGGGCCGATCCGGACCTCGACCTGGACGCCGTCGCCGCGCATGCCGGGTACTCGCGCTACCACTTCATCCGGGTGTTCAGGGAGACGTACGGCGAGACCCCCGGGCAGTACCTCACGCACCGGCGGATCGAGCGGGCCGAGGAGATGCTGAGGGGCGCCGACCTGAGCGTGACCGAGATCTGCCACCTGGTCGGGTTCAGCAGCCTCGGCACCTTCTCCGCCCGCTTCAAGGCGCGGACCGGACTCGCCCCGAGCGAGTACCGCACCGAGCACGTGGGCCGCGGCGCCGCCCTGATCCCCGGCTGCTACGCCATGCTCTGGGCCGGCGGCTTCCCCACCGCGAGAGACACCGCGAGAGACACCGCGAGGACCGCAACTTCGAAGAAGCGACCCGGCCCCGCCGCTGCCTACGGTGACGGAGAGGAATCCCCGGACGAATTCCCCGACGACAGGAGAGCGGAGCCATGATCCAGGGCCTGGGCATCACCACCGTGTGGACCTTCGACCAGCAGCGCACCAAGGCCTTCTTCACCGAGAAGCTGGACTTCGAGGTGCGCAGCGAGGTCTCGATGGGCGACATGACATGGGTCACCGTCGGAGCGAAGGAGCAGCAGGGCGTCGAGCTGGCGCTGATGAGCCTCGACGGCCCGGGTCTCGACCCCGAGTCCGCCGAGGCGCTGAAGAAGCTCGTCGGCAAGGGCGTGATGGGCGCGGGCGCGTTCCGCACCGACGACTGCCGCGGGGACTACGAGACGTTCCGGGCGCGCGGGGTGGAGTTCGTCCAGGAGCCCCAGGAGCGGCCGTACGGCATCGAGGCGATCTTCCGCGACGACAACGGCAACTGGTACTCGCTGACCCAGCGCAGTGACGAGCTGGACTTCTCCAAGGACTGGGCGTGACGGAGGGCGTGGCCGAGGCCGACCACACCGCCATCCGGGTCGCCCTGTGGCGGGCCCTGCACGTGCGCGCCGACCCGCCGCCGCACGTGCTGGAGGACGAGATCGGGCTGCGGCTCGCGGACCCGGACGAGGGATGGCGGGACCGGCCCGACATGGACGTGGACGCCACCCGCCGCACCCGGGCCTCGATCGTGGCGCGGACCCGGTTCGTGGAGGACCTCGTCGTCGAGCGGGACGTCCGTCAGTACGTCGTCCTCGGGGCCGGCCTCGACACGTTCGCCCAGCGCAGACCGGAGATCGCCGCCGAGCGCGGGTTGCGGGTCTTCGAGGTGGACCGGCCGGGACCGCAGTCCTGGAAGCGCCGGCGGCTGGAGAATCTCGGTCTCGGCGTCCCCGAGTGGCTGCGGCTCGTACCGGTCGACTTCGAGGGGGACTGGCGGGGGACGCTGGCCGCGGCCGGCTTCGATCCCGGGCGCCCCGCGGTGGTGGCCTCCACGGGCGTCACGATGTACCTCACCCGGGAGGCGAACGAGGCCACGTTCCGCGCGGTCGCCGGGCTCGCCCCGGGTTCCGCGCTGGTCACGACCTTCCTGCGGCCGCCGGAGGACGTCGAGCCGGACCAGCGGGCCCAGGTGGACGCGGCGGTACGGGGAGCGCGGGCGGCGGGGACACCCTTCCTCAGCTTCTTCAGGCCCGCCGAGATCCTGACCCTGGCGCGCGAGTGCGGTTTCCCGGACGTCCGGCACGTCCCGGTGGAGGAACTGGACCGGCGGTACTTCCGGGGCAGGACGGACGGCGTACGGCCGTCCAGGGGGGAGGAGCTGGTGGTGGCGACCACCTGAGCGGCTCCGGCCGCGGCTCAGGGCAGCAGCGGGTAGCTCCCCGTCGCCGTGGGCGCGTGCTCCGGCAGCCACAGCACCGCCACCGCGCCCTCCGCCGGGACCCCGTCGGCGGCTCCCGCCGGACGGACGTTGCGGAAGGTCAGCCGTGCTCCCATGACCCGTGCCTGGCCGGCCGCGATGGTCAGTCCCAGACCGTGCCCGTGCCCCGCGCGGTCCGCGCTGCCCGTGCGGAAGCGGCTCGGGCCGTCGGCGAGGAGGTCCTCGGGGAAACCGGGCCCGTGGTCGCGGACGCGGATGACGCGGCCCTCCACGGTGACCTCGATGGGCGGGCTGCCGTGCCGGGCGGCGTTGGCGAGGAGGTTGAACAGGACGCGTTCCAGGCGGCGCGGATCGGTCGTGACCTCCGACTCGTGCACCACACGGACCTCGATCTCCGGGTCCTTGGCGGCCACCCGGCGGGTGACGAACTCGCCGAGCAGGATGTCCTGGAGCTCGGCCCGTTCGGAGGCGCCGTCGAGCCGGGCCACCTCCAGGACGTCCTCGACGAGGGTGCGCATGGCCTTCGCCCGGTCCAGGACCAGTTCCGTGGGCCGCCCCGGAGGCAGCAGTTCCGCCGCCGTCAGCAGGCCCGTCACCGGCGTCCGCAGTTCGTGCGCGATGTCGGCGGTCACCCGCCGCTCGGCCTCCAGCCGCTGCTGGAGCGCGTCCGCCATGGCGTCCACGGCGCTCGCGAGGTCGTCGGTCTCGTCCCGTACGACCCCGCCGATCGCGTCCCTGACCCGGACGTCCGTCTCGCCCTTGGCCATCTGGTTCGCCGCGGTCGCCGCCTTGCGCAGCCGCCGCGACAACTGCCCGCCGATGAGCACGCCGAGCGCGCTGCCGCCGAGGACCACCGCGATGGAGCCGATCACCAGGGCCTGGTCAAGATCCTTGAGGATGTCCGTGCTGCGGTCCGTGAACCCGGTGTGCAGCGACAGCACGTGCCCGCCCTTGACCGGGACCGCGGCCCAGATGTCCGGCCCCCGGTCGGGCCGGTCGGAGACGTACGTCGCCCGGCGGCCCTCCTCGACCTTCTCGCGCAGCGCGGGCGGCAGACGGCGGTCGTCGACCGCGATGCTGGGGAAGTTCGGCTTGCCCGTCAGCTCGTAGTTGCGCTGGGCGATCTGGATGCGCTCGTCGGCGAGGTCGCGCGCGTTGTCCAGCATCGAGACGCGGGCCGCGTTGTGCACGACCAGGCTGAGCGCGACCGCCACGAGCGCGCCGACCAGCGCGATGGCCGCGCTGAGCTTCCATCTCAGCCCCGTCCGCATCACCACGCGCTCCGTCACCGGGCCCCGAAGGATCCCCCGCATGCCCAGGCCCCCCGCTCAGGCCTTCAACTTGTAGCCGAAGCCGCGGACCGTCTCGATCCGGTCCTGGCCGATCTTCGTCCGCAGCCGCTGCACATGGACGTCGACGACCCGGGTGTCACCGCCCCAGCCGTAGTCCCACACCCGTTCCAGGAGCTTGTCCCGGGACAGGACCGTGCCCGGCGCGGAGGAGAACTCGAGCAGCAGCCGCATCTCGGTCGGGGTGAGCGCCACCGGCTGCCCGCCCCTGCGCACCTCCATGCCCTCGGTGTCGACCTCCAGCTCCCCGAAGGTCAGCACACCCCCGGCGGCCGCGTCCGCGCCGACATCACCCTTGTCGGTCCCGCCCGCGTGCCCGAAGCGGCGCAGCACCGCGCGGATCCGGGCGACCAGGACGGCCCCGTCGAACGGCTTGGTCACGTAGTCGTCGGCGCCGGCTTCCAGACCGAGCACCACGTCGATCGAGTCGGCCCGCGCCGACAGCATGATCACCGGCACGGTGGACTCGTCGCGGATACGGCGGCACAGGCTGACCCCGTCCAGGCCCGGCACCATGACGTCCAGCAGGGCGATGTCGGGGCGGTCCGCCCGGAACGCCTCCAGGCCCGACAGGCCGTCGGGCATGGCCGTGACCGCGAAGCCGTCCCGCTCCAGGGCGAGTTGGGTGGCCTCGCGGATGACGTCGTCGTCCTCGACGAACAGCACGTGGGTCTGGTCTGCCATCCGGTGCTCTCACTCTTCGGGGTGGTTGCGGTCACTGGGGGATCGTTGCGGGCGGCCCGATCGGTTCAGTTGTCGGGCACCGGCGTCGGATCCTTGCCGACGACGTTGCTGTAGTCGCTGTGCGTCCGGTACACCGCGGCGAACCGCCCCGAGGCCCAGCGGTACGTGATCACGTTCTCGCCGGACGGGTCCGACACCGGGTCGCCCTTCTCGTACACCTGCTTGGTCACCACCAGGTCGCCGCGGTCTATCTCGGCGTAGACCGGAGGCTCCTCGGTCTGGAAGACATTCTGGTACGAACCGTCTTCCTCGCGATACACGTACGAGCCGACGCCCACCAGATCGGCACAGGTCACGACGTTGACGACGACGTCGTCGGCCGGGCCGCCGGTCAGGTCGCCGTAGAAGAGGTCGACCGGGTACTGGTCGGTGCCGCAGGGTTCGAGATCGCGCTTAACCGCCTCGGAGACCTTCGGGTCGGACCGGAGGAGGGCGATCGCGCCCTTGCGGTCCAGGCGCGGGGAGGCCATGGCGGACGGCATGGCGGAGGGGGAGACGCCGGTCCCCGCGACCGCGTGCGCCGGACCCTCGTCACGGGTGCCGGTGCCGCCGGTGGCGCAGGCGGAGACGAAAAGGGCGAGGGCGGCCAGCACGGCCACCGCCGTGCTCGCCGCCTGGAAGATCCCCCGGACCGGAGCGAGGTCCGGCCGGGTGGGCCCGGGTTCGGTCAGGCCGCCGCGCAACGCTCCCGCTCCTCACGCTCCAGCGCGCGTGCGTCCAGGTCGCGGGCCTCCAGCTCCTCGCGGAGCCGGGCGAGCGCCCGGTGCAGCGTGCTCTTGACCGTACCGGCCGACATGCCGAGGGCGGCGGCCGTCTCCTCCGTGGACATCTGCTCCCAGTGTCGCAGCACCACGACGCTGCGCTGCTTGGGGGCCAGCACCTTCATGACGTCCATCAGCAGAGCGCGGTCCGCGTGCTGCTCGGTGGAGTCGTCGACCGAGGCGTCCGGGAGCTGCTCGGTCGGCACCTCCTCCAGCTTGCGGGCCCGCCACCACTCCGTACGGGTGTTGATCATCACCCGGCGCAGGTAGGCATCCGCGAGCCGCTTGTCCTCGATGGTCTCCCAGCGGCCGTACGTCCGCACGAGCGCCGTCTGGAGCAGGTCCTGCGCGTCGACCGGGTCCGGGACCAGACGGCGTGCGCTGCGCAGCAGCGCGTCCTGCCGGGTGCGGACGTACTCCTCGAACTCGAGCACCTCGCCCTGAGCCATGTCGACCGCCTCCTGATCCCCGTTCCGGCAGTCCCTGCCGGTTGTCTTCACGTCTGCTGCCGCCTGGTGTGCGGCATGGCAACGAAGCTACGGAGCTGTTGTCACGGGGCTGTGCGGAGCAGCGCGCGGCTGGCAATCGGCTGTCCGTCGGTTGTGTAACGGAAGCCGAAAAGGGGTAAACCGGCGCGGGTGTTCGCGCCGGTTCAGGGGGATTTGCCGGTTTGCTCGTGCCGGGCTATGTCAACGGCAGCCGATACAAACCACCCGGGAGGGGTTCGACGAGCCCGTCCGCGACCAGACCGTCCAACGCCCGGGCCCGCTGCACCGGTTCGTGCCACACCCGGTCGAGGGCCGCCTGCGGGACGGGTGTGTGGGCCTCCCGCAGCACGGCGAGCAGCTTGCCGCGCACCTGGCGGTCGGTACCGGCGTACGTCTGTCCGCGCCGCGCCGGCCCGTCGTGCTCGGGCTTGCCCGCGAGCCGCCAGGCGCACCGGGCGGCGATGGGACAGCGCTGGCACGTCTCGTTCTTGGCCGTGCAGACGAGCGCGCCGAGCTCCATGGAGGCGGCGGCCCAGCGCGCGGCGGTCCTCTCGTCCTCCGGCAGCAGCGCGCGGGCGAGCTTGCGCTCGGCGGCGGTGGTGGCGTTCGGCGGGTACTGCACACCGGTCACGGCCCGGGCGAGCACCCGCCGCACGTTGGTGTCCAGCACCGCGTGCCGCTGCCCGTACGCGAAGGAGGCGACGGCGGCCGCCGTGTACTCGCCGATCCCGGGCAGCGCCAGCAGTTGCGCGTGGTCCGTGGGTACGTCACCGCCGTGCCGTTCCGTTATGGCGACCGCGGCGCCGTGCAGCCGCAGCGCCCGGCGCGGATAGCCGAGCCGGCCCCAGGCGCGCACGGCCTCACCGGGCGCCTCGGCGGCGAGGTCGGCGGGGCGCGGCCACCGCGCGAGCCACTGCTCGTAGACCGGGAGGACCCGGCTGACGGGCGTCTGCTGGAGCATGAACTCGCTGACCATCACCCCCCACGGCCCGGCCTCGGGCCGCCGCCACGGCAGGTCCCGGGCGTGCTCGTCGAACCAGTCGATGACGGGGGAGTGCAGGCCCGCTCCGGGGGGAGCGTCGGTGATGCCGTCGGCGGGGCTGCTGTGCGGGGGCTTCGTGGGCGCAGTCATGGCCTTCCGATCCTGCCATGGCCGGGGGCCCGCGCGGGCGGACCGCCACCCCGGGGGCGCCTGGACCTGATGACCGACGGCGGTGCGGGCCGACCCGGCACCGCAAGGGGCGACGCCGGGAGCGGCGGGCAACTCACGGCGCGCGCGGCGGAGTCGGTGACCGGCCCTGGCCATAGCTGCAAGGGACGCGATCGCGAACGCGGGGGCGGCGGGGGAGAACGGCGCACCGGGGGACGGGAGTCCGCTCTCCGTCCACGTCCCGCCGCCGTGTCGTACCCACGTGCGGGTGTCGTCGGTGACGTCGGCGATGTGCCGGTGGACATCGGCATCCCCGAAGTCCACGGTCACGGACGGTAGGCGGCAGGCGGATACGGTCACAGCCCGCGATCGTCACGTGTCAGTTCCGGAATGATGATCCTGAAAAGTTGTGGCGCCGGGCGGCGGGTGAGGACGGCGAACTCGCCGATCTCTCGTACAGTTTGCGCCGTGGGATCTCTGCGCAATCCGGTCGGGCCGCTTCCCTCCTCCATCTACTGGCGACGGAGGGCCGTCATGCTGTCCGTCCTAGCCGTGCTGGCGCTGCTGATCGCGTGGATCGTCACCTCCGGCGGCGGAGGCGGCAAGAACGGCGCGGACGGGCCCAACGACAAGAATCCCTCCCCCTCCACGATCACCCCCGGCC
>NZ_LJBR01000278.1 GCF_001282115.1 Streptomyces sp. NRRL B-24085
ATCAACCGGCCCAGGCCGGGGCGATCCGGGCAAACGCCGGGGCCCTGGATCGAGGCACTCCTCTAGCACCTCGTCGGTCGAGGCCCCGGCCGGTGCGTCCTGTCGGGTGACAAGGAGTTCGTCGATGGTCTCCAAAACCTCAGCTTCAGAGAGGGCGCTCTCCGTCACTCCCCAGGAGAGCAGGGGGAGTTCGCGGTCTTCCAGCCGGTTGAGAAGCGCATTGGCGAACCCTTGGTTGATAAGCTGTGTCACGCGCCCTTCCTTGTCAGTGCGACTTGGCCATCCATTGCGAATTCACGCAAGAGGGCAATTTCCTGGTCCGTGATGTCGAATAGAGTTGGAGCCGGGCGACGGTCGAGTCGTTCAAGAAGCGCGAGGAGTTCCGCTGGCGGCTCCTTCGCATCACGCAGTGATTCTGCGAGTGCTTCGCATTTGGTCACGAATAGGGTGATGTCCCCGGCGGTAACGGCCTTGGCTGACGCGGTACGTTCAAGATCAGTACGTCGCGATCGAGCCAATACTTGCTCCTGCGGAGGCAGCATCGGAATCCGTGCCAGAGGAAGCGAAGCCAACTGGCGACCTGACCACTCGGTCCATGCTGCGAGGTTCTCTTCTCGGATGGCGTCGGCTGCCGCCTGGACCTTCCGCCTGGCCGTGTTGAAAGCCTGATCGCCAGGCCACCCGTTCTGAGCCCTCCGCGCGAACGCCTCAAGCCCGTCGCTGGCCGCCAAGAGGCCGGGGCCCGTTGTTGCGCCCTGGTTCTTCAAGGCGAGTGCCACTGTGACTTCCTTCCGGAGATCCGCTAGGCGTGCACTCAGTTCGTTGATACGCGACGAAACCCGGGCTGCCTCCTTCGCGCCCGCCTCGCCCTCAGCCAACTGCCGGGCTCGATCCTGCAGTTGCAGCGCCATCTCATACACAGGTCTCTGTGTCACTCGGCGTCTCCTTCCAGCGTGGCGGAGGCTTCGGCTGACCTCGATGCATCAGAGGCCAATCGTGCTACCTCATTCCATTCACTGAGCACGGTCTGCATAGCGAGAGAGACGCTGTCGACTGCACTGCTGCCCGTTCGCGCGTCAGCCCTCCTGAGTGCAGCTTCCAGCCACGATTCGCTCTCGGAGAGCAAGAAATGGATGTCCTGGATGGCTGTTCCACGGTCCTGCGCTGCAGCAGCAATGCGAGCGGCCTGTCGAACTCGGTCAGTCCGGTTTTCATCCGATGCTCGGGCGAGGTCGTCTTCCAGTTCGGACACCGCGGTCCATTCGACCTGCTTGCCCCGCTCAAGGAGCGACTCGAAGCGGAGTGTTTGGTCCGTTCCGAGTGGCATCAGCCCGCCGACCTCCTGGGCCGTGGTGAGGGCGCCCTCGATCGCGGTGAGCGTGTGTGCGCTGTTGGTGCCGCGAGGGTGCCGCTGCCGGATCTCCGCCAACTGGTTCTCAAGCAGGTTCAGTTGCTCGTCCACCAGGACAGACAGTGCGGAGAAGCCGGTGACCGCCTTCTGCACCCACGATGGGACCTGTGTCCTGTCGAGCGTCCATTCCCACTGAGATGTCGTCCGCTTGAGTAGCGGCAACATGCGGGCAGCGTCAATCATCCGCACGGCCCCGGTCACGCCCTGCGCGACACCTACGGCTTCCCTGAGCCGCTCAACGAGAACAGGACGCGCCTCCAGGTGACGCTTCAAGATGTCGTTCCACTGCTTTGTCCTCAACGCAACGTCCGCCCGCTCCCATCCCTGACCTTCGTCCAGGACAGCGGTGAGTAGCGCGGCGGCTTCCATCCCCGGGTACGCCTGGCCGGCGAGCATCGCGCCGAGTAGAGAAGCACGTAGGCCAAGTACCAACTGCTCGTCGGAGATCTCCAGGTGACGTTGAACGCGTGACGTGAGGGCTGGCGCGTACTGGTCGGCGTAGGTTGCGAGACGCCGTATGTCCTGGCTTCTGACCTGTCCCTTGCCCGACTCGGCGCACAGCAGGCTTTCGAAGAAGTAGCTGTCCTTGGCTGTGCGTCCGAAGCGGATGGGCGCGTCAGCAGCGCCGGCCAGGCGCTCGTCCGCCCCAGCTACTGAAACCACTGTTGCGTTATTGGGCCAAGCCCCTCCTACTCCTACCATCACTCGCTTGCCTTGCTCGTGCATCAGCGGTGATTCCCAGCGGTATCGCTGCAGCACGGCCGTCGCGATGATAGTGCGGACGTTAAGTGCGGTGGAATTGTCTAGGACTTCTTCGTCGGTAAGCCAAACATTGACCGTTTCCAGCTTCTTCTTGAGAGATCGAGGAATGTTGTCCGTGCCGGAAGCAGGCTCGGTTTCCCTATCGAGGGATTCGTCGAGATGCCTCTGCGTCGAAGGTGGACGTGCCCCTGTCGGGATCCGCCGCGATTGGCCGTCCAAGGGAGGCAGAGAGAATGCTTCCAGGATCGTGCCATCGATCGCATTGGCGTCCGCGGGAGCGTCTCCCCAAAACAAAAGAAGGGACTTTCGTCGCTCAGGGTCGACGCGATCGTTCTCGTCAATGAAGGCATGCGCCTCTCGGCTCAACACTTTATCGATGTCAGCCCTCGAGAACCGGCGTCGAAATTCAGAGTCTGGGAATTCACCTCGCCGGATGGATTCGGCGTGATCGATCAGCAACGGTCGTACGACACTGCCGAGAACGGTTCGAGGAACGAAAGACCATGGCTTCTTCGGGTCTGCGGTTGAGTGGACGGTTCTGACGAGAGCAGACGAGTTGAAGGGATACAGGCCGTACCCTTCTGGCGTGACACCGAAGGCGTCGTGACATCGTTCCTGGAGAGGACAACCTTCACACGCGTTGGGTGTTTCGCCGTCGCGAGCGCGCTCCAGCGCGTCCCGGCCTACGCGAGCTGCGTTGAGATAGCGTCCGACGAACGAAGAGATTTCCTGGCTTCCGGTGTCGGTCGCACTGAAGGGGACATCCAGGTTGTAGACGTACCCAGCGGTAGCCCGGATTCGGGTGAGCGCCGTCTCCGGAATCTGTTCCAGGTAGCCCGGCGTGACAGCCATGAGCGTGCGGATGGGGGCGAGCGACGTGCTTCCGTCCCGATTTGCTGCCTCGATCACAGCGTCCAAGAGATCTTGCTGGACTCCCTGAATGAGAGCAAAGTCCTCGATGAGGAGGATGATTTCCTTTCCGCGTCGCTGATACTCCTCGCGGACTTGCATCATCGCGTCCAAGAGACGCCCCGCGCCGAGGTTGGCCGCATTCTTAACCGCAGATTCCAAGTGCTTGTTGAGTAGGTCCACGGCGGTGGCCTGGAGGTCGTCTCGCGTGGCGATCTGGTTAAGCAGGCGAGCGACCATATCTGAAGCGGCGTTGTCGTAGTCGACATCCAGAGGCAAGTCTTCAAAAGTGAAGGTCTCAGGACGCTCGTCCTGCCCACTGCGGCGATCCCTGAGAAGCTGAGCCGCAAGCCGCGGAACAAATTTTCCTTCCGACAACATGTGCTGTCGAATGAACGGGTCGTGCAGCATCGCTGCCAGCCTCCCTGGGCCGGCAAGTACCCGTCCTGGTCCCGGGATATCCTTCGGCACTGTCGCGGATAGAAGCTCACTCAATTCATTGAGGATGCGACGGCCGAGCGACTCTTGATCGATGTCGGCAGTGAACCTGTCGACATCTTCCTTGAGTTGCGCTAGTTCACTGCTGTCCGCCTTGGCGATGAGAGCCTTGACCACGGCCTTGAGGCTGGTCATGGAGCGTTCGAGGTAGATGACCTCGTGGGTGTCCGAATCTGGAACGAACGTTGGGATATTCTCGCGCGCCCATCGGATTAGATGGGACTTACCGGATCCTGAGTCTCCCAGGACCAGCATGAGGAGGGCGCCTGAGTCGGACTTCTTGGTGAGGAAGTCGTTGACTACAGACCGTTCATTGATCAGATCGCCGATCGGCTGCACCTGCTTGTCCTCTGAGACCAAGGCACGCTTGATGCGCAAAGGTGCATGCGTGGCAAGGAAGACGGACCGGTGGGGGCTGATGGCCTCGGTGTTGATCGTTGCAGATGCGGTCGGCGGGTCCCAGCAGAGCATGCCGCGGAAGTCAGCCATTGATGGCCTCCAGGATGGTGATGGCACTGACCGGTCGCGCAGATGACCTGTCCGGGTCGTGAACCTGGAGCACGTGCTGTGCGTCATCGTCGTGCTCAAGGCGCAACCACTTCTCGTCTTCGCCACGCAGCAGCGCGAAGGAGAGAGCCGCGCCGGCCGTAGTGTCACCTGGAGAACGAAGTCCCACAGCCCGTGAGTGTGCGCCGCCCGGCAGCACGGGAAGCCTCTCACGAAGGATTCGCAGCACTTCTACAGCGTTCATCCTCACCTCGGTCTGCTGCAGTTCGGCCGCCGTTTGTCGGACCGCAGTCGTGCAATCGGGTACAAGTCTGTTTGCGCTTCCTTCGACTTGGAAGAGCGGGGGTGCGGCCAACCCCAAAGCGGGGGCCCAGTCAGGGCCCCGGCGTTTGCCCGGATCGCCCCGGCCTGGGCCGGTTGAT
>NZ_LJBR01000279.1 GCF_001282115.1 Streptomyces sp. NRRL B-24085
CCCCCGCGTACCCGAACCCGCTCGCCCCGGCCCCAGCTCGTCGACGGCCGCGCGGGCCGCCTCCAGCGGGGTCGGGTACGAGCGGTAGTGGTCGACCATGCTCAGCCAGCTGCCGTCGGCCCGGCGCATGAGGTGCAGCGGCCGGTCGTCCACAGTGACGTGCCACGGGCCGTCGGCGTCGACCGGGTGCCCGACGGTCGTCATCCGCGAGCCGCGGATGCGGTGGCCGAGACGGATCTCGTCGAACTCGAAGGCGAGCTCGGCCGGCCCGGCGGCCCGGCGCAGGGGCCGGGAGGCGGCGACGACGGGGGCCAGTGCCATGGCCACGGCCGTGGCGAGCACGCCGCGCAGCACACCCCGCCGCGCCGTGCGCACCGGCCGGGGTCTCACCGCCGCCGTCCCGGCCCTCGCCACTCCCCCACCGACGCTGACGACCATCGTGCACTCCTCGTCCGGTTCCGATGTACACAGCCGTAACCGCCCGAGGGCCCCCGGGGTCACTCCCGCGGGCCGGCGGGCCCGCGTGCCGGGTCGCGGTTCTACAGGCCCGGCCCCACGCCCAGGTCCGCGGCGGGCACCGCCTGCAGGACGGGGGCGAGGATGCCCGCCTGCGGGAGCTTGGTGTCCGGCAGGCCCATGTGGTCGGGGTTGGGCCGGGTCAGCGGGGCGTCCACGCTCAGGCCGGGCGAGAGGGTGCGCAGGTCGGACGTCGGGACGCCGACACCGACGTGGTCGAACTCCGTGCCGAGGACGTGGGGCACGGGCGCGCGCAGGCCGGCGCCGGGCAGGCCGCCGGTGACCGGCAGCTGCGGGACGGTGCGCGCCGGGAGGAGCCGGCCCTCGACGAACTGCGGCCCGTCCGGCTTGCCCGGCCTCGGCAGCGGGATCTCGCCGCTCAGGCTGGGCAGCTCCATGTTGAGGGTCTTCTCGGCGGCTTCCAGGGGCACCGGGACGGGGACCGTGCCGACCGCGGCGGCAGGCGCGGCGGCCGCGCCCATGGCGGCCGCGACGCCGGTGACGACGGCGGCAAGGGTTCCTCGGGTGGTCGACTTCATGGCAGGTGCGGTCCCTTTCAGGGTTCGGGGGCTCAACGTCCTTACCGCGTAACGATCCTGGGGCGGTCACCAGCGCAAGAATCCCCCGGGTGCCGCAGTAGTACGACGAACCGACAGGGGCCGGTCAGCCCGTCCAGAAGTCCCACCAGCGGGTCAGGACCAGCATCCCGACGATCCCGGTGTGCAGCACCGGCGGCACCCAGGCGAACTCGTCGAGGAAGGCCCTCAGCGGGGCGGGCGCGGGCAGCAGCCGGTGGCGTACGGCGTGCGCGGCGACGTACCAGAACAGCGCGATGGTGGCGACCCAGGCCAGGCAGCACCACAGGCACAGGGCGTTGATCCGGTACAGCGACTCGAACTGGAGCCACGACACGAACCCGGTCCCGAACAGGCAGCCGGCCCCGAAGGCCAGCCAGTACCAGCGCGGGAAGCGGGCTCCCGCGAGCAGGCTCGTGCCGACGCAGACCACGATCCCGTAGGCGACCAGGCCCAGCATCGGGTTGGGGAACCCGAAGGCGGAGGCCTGGTCGCTCTCCATGACGCTGCCGCAGGAGACCACCGGGTTGAGGCTGCACCCGGGGGTGAAGTCCGGGTCCTCCAGCAGGTGGAACTTGTCGAGCGTGATGACCCAGGAGGCCAGCAGCCCGGCCGCCCCCGTGATCACCAGCAGGAGGGCGAAGGCGCGGCTCGCGCCCACGGGTTCCCGCGGCTGCCGTCCCGGGGCGGCCACGGTGTCAGGCGCGCAGGCTGCGGGCCGGCAGCACGATGTGCGCGGCGGCGTCCAGGGTCTCGTCGGCGTTGACGAACTCGGCGAGCGCCTCCGGGTCGACGGACTCGCCCGGCTCGGCCCCGGTCCAGGCGCGGGTGGTGAAGATGAGGTAGGCGAAGCCCCGCGCCTCGACCGCCTCCAGCCACTCCGGGGGCACGGTGCACTGGACGTTCAGCCGCGGCATGGTGAGGACGGCCTGGCCCGCGACGACGAGCAGGCCGACCGGGAGACTGGGCCTGGCGATGCCGTCGACCAGCTCCCGGCCGACCGGCAGGCCGTTGTCGGTCAGCAGCCGCTCGACCGCTGCGGACGTCGACTCCGGACCGCCCTCGGTGTTCCCGAGGGAGCAGACCAGGAGGTGGGGGATGGCGACGCCGTCCGCGTTCTCCCCGCTCCAGGGCAGTACGACGACGGTGCCCAGGTCGGCGGAGCGCAGGGGGCGGGTTTCGCTTGAGGTTGAGGTCACCGGGCGACCATAGCGACGCTCCGGAGGGCCACTTGGGCGTTCTCACCCGAGCGGGCGACGGTCCGCGGTCCGTCCACACGAAAGAGGGACGGGGTCGAACAGCGCGAAGGGCCGACCCCGGGCCCGGACGGCCACCACGGAATCGGCCCTTTTTCCGGATGTCTCCGGCGCCGGGAAAAGCGGATTCAGCCACCCACGGGAAGAACGCCGGCAATTCCGCCGTCGTTGTTCAGGTCCTCGGTCGCGCCCTTCACGGCGTTGAGCACGGAGCCCGTGTTCTCGGTGTCGAGCGCGTCCGACTGGTGCTGGAGCGGCATGACGTCGATGGGACCCCTGGTGAGCGCGTTCACGGCGCCGTTGAGGCTGGTGGGGGTGAGGTCGGCGCTGTTGTAGGCGAACGCGGGCGCTGCGGCACCGGCGAGGACCAGGGAACCGGCAACGACAGCAGCGGCCTTCAGGGACTTCATCGTGTTCCTTTCTTCGGCAACTCATGTCGCCAGAGGGAATTCTGACGCCGTGCCCAACGAGTTGCGGCCGGAGCGGAAACCCCTTTTATGAGTCCTCATATGAGATCCCGTCGGTCAGTTCGACGGGCCGCCCGCGGGCGGGGTCGGCAGGCTCGGCGCGGGCAGTCTGCCGCCGACCAGGGTCGCGGCCACGGTGTTGACGAGGCTCGTCACCGAGTCGGTGACCGCCGCGGCGACCTGAGCGGCGTCGCCCGAGGTCACCGCCTTGATCAGCTCGTCGATCGCCTTCTGCAGCGCGGCCAGCGCGTCGCCGATGACGTCGGCGGGGGCCGCCCCGGTGGCGCCGCCGTTCCTCGTGGGTGCGGGGAGCGTGGTGGCGGGCGCGGCGGTGGCCGGGAGGGCCGGTGCGGTTGGCGCGGCGGGCAGAGTGGTCGCGGTGCTCGCCGACGTGCCGGTGCTCGGTGATGCCGGAGCCGTCGCGGCGGCCCGGGCGATGGCGTCCTTCACGGCGGCGCCGAGCTCGCTGGCCTGGGCG
This sequence comes from Streptomyces sp. NRRL B-24085, assembly GCF_001282115.1. GTDB lineage: Bacteria > Actinomycetota > Actinomycetes > Streptomycetales > Streptomycetaceae > Streptomyces. Next base: position 3,293 of record NZ_LJBR01000279.1, read on the forward strand.
GCCGGGAGCCGGCCGTCGTCTGCCTTGAGCACGGTGTTCAGCAGGTCGGTGACCGGGGTGATCACGCCCCCGAGGTCGCTGAGGCCCTTGACCTGGGCGAGGAGCGCGTCCGCGTCGGGCAGGGGCGCGCGGGACACCGCGTGGGCCTGCTCGCGGGCCGGGTCGGCGACTGCGGCCGGACCGGCCAGGCCGACCAGGAGGGTGGCGCAGAGTGCGGTGGACGCGATGCGCCGTGCGGGCAGACCACGCATGGGTGTTCCTTTCGGTGAGCGTCGGATCTGTGCTCACCGTGAGTTCGCCCACCGCGCCCCGCAACTCGGGTCCACCGTTGGGAGCAACGCAGGCCGGCCGCTCTCCCGCGCGCGAACACGGGAGGGCGGCCGGCCCACGGGGTGGCGTGTGAACGTCAGTCGTTCTCGCACTGGTTGCCGAACGCCGGGTTCAGCAGGGCGATGATGTCGACGGTGTTGCCGCAGACGTTGACCGGAACGTGAACCGGAACCTGGACGACGTTGCCCGACAGCACGCCCGGGGAGTGAGCGGCGGCGGCCTGCGCGCCACTGTCGGCGACGGCGATGCCCGCACCACCGGCGACGGCCGCGGCGGCAACGGAGGTCAGGGCCAGGCCCTTCGCGATACGCGACATGGAGAGTTGCTCCTTGGGGGTTGACACAAAACACCCGGGCGGGATGCCCGGCGTTGTGTCAACGCGCGGCGCCCGCGCGAGTTGTGCGGCCAAAGGGGTGATCTGCCGGAACCACGGGTGTGCGATTCCGACACGGTTGGCTGATTTGCCAGTAATAGTCCGGATCGTGACTAGAGTTGCGGACCTCCCGAGGCCCCCGCAGACGGCACGTCGCACGCACGGGGCGCCGTACCTTCCCGAAAGGGCAACGCCGGTCATGCGCAATTCCCCGGGCCCACTGCCGCGCCGTGCGATCGCGGGCGTACTCCTGCTGGCGGCCCTGTGCACGCCCCTGCGCGCCGCAGCGACGGTGCCCGACCCGTCGGCCGCGGAGGCGCGGCGGCTCCCCTTCGCCGAGCGGTACCGCGCGACCCAGCACGGCGGGGTCGTCCGCGCCGCCAACACCTCCATCACCTGCCGTGCCGCCGGCACCGGGGCCGAGCCCTCCTGCCCGGCCGTGCGCGCGGGCGGCAAGGGTGCCAACGGCGACTTCGACATGTTCTACGTCGACGTGGACCGCGACCCGAACACCTACAACTCCTCCCGCGCCGAGGTCCGGCTGCCCGGGGGCTCGCGGGTGACGTACGCGCGGCTGTACTGGGGCGGCAACCTGCAGGCGGGCGAGCAGAAGCCGCCGAAGGACAACGGGCGGGTGCTGGTCGCGGAGCCCGGCGGTCAGTACAAGGCCCTCCTCGCGGACACCGTGGTGGGCCACCGGACGGCGCACGGCGCGGACGCCTTCCAGGCCTCGGCCGACGTCACGAAGCTGGTCCGGGACAGCGGTTCGGGCCTGTACACGGTGGCACAGGTCAACGTGGCCATGGGCAGGTCGACGGCGGGCGCGTGGGGCGGCTGGACGCTGGTGGTGGCGTACGAGAACCCGGCCGAGCCGCTGCGGCACCTCGCCGTCTGGGACGGCTTCGACGCGCTGAACTCCCGTTCCGTGCCGGAGATCCGCCTGAGCGGGCTGCGCCTGGCGAGGGAGGGCACCGGCCGGGTCGGGCTCGTCGCCTACGACGGCGACCGCGGCCGTACGGGCGATTCGCTCACCGTGTCGACCGGCCGCGGCGCGAGGACCTCTCTCGCGGGTCCCGGCGGCCCCCGTGACGACGTACTGAACTCCACGATCGCCGAGGCGGGGGCGCCCGCGCCGGAGCGTGTGCCCTCCTACGCGCACACCCTCGGCTACGACTCGGACGTGTTCGAACTCGGAAACGCTCTGCGGCACGGCGGTGACCACCTGGCCTTCCGGCTCGTTTCCCAGCGGGACGCGGCATGGGCCGGCGCGCTCTTCGTCGCCGTCGACGCCCGGCAGTAGGCGCGTTCCGGCCCGTCCCGAGCCCGTCCGTGAGCGAGGAAACCGCGCAATGCACCAGTCAGCAACCGATCCCGGGCCACGGGTCCTGCACCTCACGCAGCCCGTGGACGGCGGAGTGGCCCGGGTGGTGACGGACCTCGCACGGGCCCAGGTCGCCGCCGGTCTGCACGTCACGGTCGCCTGCCCGGACGGCCCCCTCGCCGCCGACCTGCGCGCCCTGGGCGCGGACGTACGGCGGTGGGAGGCGACACGCTCACCGGGTCCGGCACTCGTCCGCGAGGTGCGGCGGCTCGCCCGGGTGGTCGAGGAGGTGCGGCCGGACCTGGTGCACGCGCACAGCGCGAAGGCCGGACTGGCCGGACGGATCGCCGTGCGGGGGCGGATCCCGACCGTGTTCCAGCCGCACGCCTGGTCGTTCGAGGCGGTCGGCGGTGTCACCGCGGCCCTCGCGCTCGCCTGGGAGCGGCGCGGGGCGCGCTGGGCCACGCGGACGGTGTGCGTCAGCGAGGCGGAGCGCCGGACCGGGCGGCGGGCCGGGATCACGGGGCGGTGGAGCGTGATCCCCAACGGGATCGACACCGAACGCTTCCGCCCCGCCGCCGCGGACACCGTACGGGCACGGCTTCTGCCCGGGGTCGACCCGGCGGCGCCGCTCGTGGTGTGCGTGGGGCGGCTGTGCCGGCAGAAGGGGCAGGACGTCCTGCTGCGGGCCTGGGACGCGGTGCTGCACCGGGTGCCCGCGGCGCGACTGGTGCTGGTCGGGGACGGACCGGAGCGGGACCGGCTGCGCGAACGGGCCCCGCGGTCCGTGCTCCTCGCGGGGCCCGTCGCCGATGCCGTGCCCTGGTACCGGGCCGCCGATCTGGTCGTCCTGCCGTCGCGCTGGGAGGGCATGGCACTCGCCCCGCTGGAGGCGATGGCCTGCGGGCGGCCCGTGGTGGTGACGGACGTGGACGGCGCCCGAGAGAGCCTGCCGCCCGCCCTCGCGCCGCACTGCCTGGTGCCCCCGGAGAACCCGGCGGCGCTGGCCGACGCCGTCGCCGCACTGCTGCTCGACCCGTCGTCGCGCACGTCGCTCGGCCACCAGGGGCGCCGTCACGTCCTGTCCACGCACGACGTGCGGCGCACGTCCGAGGCGGTGGCGGGCCTGTACCGCGACCTGCTCGACGCCGAGCCCGCCGCGCGCGTCGCGCCCACCGAGTACAGGGAGCCCATCCACTCGTGACCGCGGAAAGCACCGTCCCCTCCCCCGGCACACAGGCCAGGGACCTCGGATTCTCATCCGTCTCGATCATGCCGCCGCGCGGCTCCGGTGCGGGTTTCCGGTTCCCCGCCCGGCGGCCCCCGACGCGCCCCGCCTCCCCGGTCCCGCTGCTCACCGCGGACCTGGTCGCCGCCCTCGTGGGAGCGTTCGCGTGCAGTGCCGCCCAGTGGCGGCCGCTGCTCGTGGCGCTGCTGGTGGCCGCCTCGATGCTGCTGCGCCCGCACCCGCCCCGCCAGGTGGCCGGCGTCCTCGACGAACTGCCCGCCGTCTGCGCCCGGATCGCCGTCGCCTGGCTGGCCCTCGCCGCCGCGGTGGCCGCGTACGACCCGGACCGGGCGCTCTCCCCGGCCACCCTCGCCGTCGGCTTCCTGCTGCAGTCGACGGTCGCCTGCGCGGGCCGCGGCACCGTGCGCCGACGCCAGCGCCTCGCCCGGCTCACCCGGCCGCGCAGCGCGCTCGTCATCGGCCCGGCGGCGACCGCCCAGCGCGTGGCCGCCGCCGTGCTGCGCCATCCGGGCTGCGGAGTCCGCCCCGTGGGGGTCGTGGCCGAGGAGCCCGACGGCGGCGAGGGGCTGCCCGTGCTGACCACCGGCGAGGAGGTCGAGCGGGCCCTCATCCAGAACGGCGTACGGGACGTCCTGACCGTGCATCCCTCCGTACGGTCCCGGCAGGGCCCCTTGCTGCGGGCGCTCGCGGAGTCGGGCTGCGCGGTGTGGGAGATCGACGCGGAGTCGCCGTCGTACGAGATGCGTGAACAGCTCGCCGGGTTCTCCTGCCGGCGTCTGGTGATGGGGTCGCGGCGGCGGGGCAGCGCCGGGAAGCGGGCGCTGGACGTGGTCGTGTCCGGGACGCTGCTGCTGGTGGTCAGCCCGCTGCTGCTGGTGTGCGCGGTGGCGCTGCGACTGAGCGGCGGGCCGGGCGTGGTGTTCCGGCAGGAGCGCATCGGCAAGGACGGCAAGCCGTTCACGCTGCTGAAGTTCCGCACCCACCGGCCGGTCGACGCGCACGAGGCGGCGACCCGCTGGAGCGTGGCCAACGAGCACCACATGCCGTGGCTGTGCCGCTTCCTGCGACGGACCTCCATGGACGAGCTGCTCCAGTTGTGGAACGTCCTGCGGGGCGACATGAGCCTGGTCGGTCCGCGGCCCGAACGCCCCTACTTCGTCACGAAGTTCAGCCAGACCTACCCCGGTTACGCGGCCCGCCACCGGATGCGGACCGGTATCACCGGGCTCGCCCAGATCCACGGGCTGCGCGGGGACACCTCGATCGAGGACCGCTGCCGGTTCGACAACGCGTACATCGACAACTGGTCGCTGTGGCAGGACATCTGCATCCTGCTGCGCACCGCGGCCGCCCTCCTGCGTCCGACGGGGAGCTGAGCGCGCATGGGTCTCGCGCTGAACCCGCCGCGGGTGCGGGAGCTCTCCCCCGTCCTGCCGGTGGTGGCCGTGGTCGCCCTGCTGGCGCTGCCGGTGTCGCCGACCGCCGAGAGCGGTGCGGGGCCGGCCGACGCGGTCTCCGGCCTGGTGGTGCTGTACTGCGTGGTCCGGCTGGTACGGGAACGCCGGCGCCCTCTGTCGTGGACGGCCGCCGTCGTCCTCGGCCTGCCGGTGGCCGGACTGGCCGTGGCCGCGGTGGGCGCGTCCTCGCCGGCGGCCGGGCTCACCGGTCTGGGCCGCTACCTCCAGGTCTTCGTGCTGGTCCCGGCGGCCGTGCTGCTGCTGGTCCGGGACCGGCGCGACTTCCGGCTGCTGGCCTGGTCGTTCGTGGCCCTGGCCGGGTGGCAGGGCGCGATCGGCGTGCACCAGTACGCGACCGGGACCGGCGCCTCCTACCAGGGCGAGGACATCCGGGCCGTCGGCACCTTCGGGGCGGCGGACGTGATGGGGATGGCGACCGTCGTCTCCTTCGGCCTGGTGTGCGCGCTCGGGCTGGCGCTGGGGCAGGCGTCCGTACGGCAGCGGGCGGTGGCCGCCGGGTGCGCGCTGGCGCTACTCCTGCCGCTGGCGCTGTCCTTCAGCCGGGGCGCGTGGATCGCGACCGCCGTGACCTGCTCGGCACAGCTGGTGCTGGCCGGGCTGCGGCGGGCGCTGGTGGTGGGGGCCGTGACGGCCGCCGTCGGGGTGGTCCTGGTGGGCGGTCTCGGAGTCGGCTCGGCGCAGTTGCAGGAGCGGATCGGCAGCATCACGCAGGTCGCCGACGCCCCCGACCAGTCCGTGACCGACCGGTACACCATGTGGGCGGCGGCCGTCGGCATGTGGCGCGAACAGCCGCTGGCCGGCGTGGGGTTGAAGGGCTTCCCCGAGCAGCGGGACGCGCACGCCTCGCTGGCCCTGTCCGCCGGCAGCGACACGGAGGGAGCGGGCGCGGCCTTCCGCCGGCAGCCACTGCTGTCCCCCCACAACATGTACCTCCTCGTGCTCGCCGAACAGGGCCTGACCGGGCTGCTCGCCCTCGCGGGCGCCTGGCTGGCGCTGCTGGTGTGCGGACTGCGGGGGCTGGTGCGGGCGCGGGGGTCCGGGCGCGGGCTCGACTGCGCGCTCGTCGGCTGCGGGCTGCTGGTGTGGCAGCTCACGGACTTCGTGTACGCGGACATCGGCGGGCCCTCGACCGTGCTGACGGCGGTGTGCTTCGGCGTGGTGGCCTGGTGGGCGCTGGTCGGGAGCGGTGCCGTGCGGGCACGGGACGAGAGCGCTGCCGTGCCCGCACGGGACGGGTCCGGCGCGGCCGAGGGGGCCGGGATCCGATGACGGTGACACCGCCACATCCCTCGGGGTCGACGGGGTCCGGGTCCGGCGCGGGCCCGGGGTTCGGGTCCGGCGTCAGCTCCGGGTCCGGGTCTGGGTCCGGGTCCGGCGTCAGCTCCGGGTCCAGGTTCGGGTCCGACGTAAGGTCCGGGTCCGGGTTCGGCGTCAGCCCCGGATCCGGGTCCGGGTCCGACATGAGCCCCAGGCCCGGGTCCGGCATGAGCCCCAGGCCCGCGTCCGGCATGAGCCCCGGACCCGCGTCCGGCATGAGCCCGAGGTCCGGGGCCGGGACCGGCGGCGGCCCCGGAAGCGGTGGACCGTTGGCCGTCCCCCCGGCACGCACCGCCGCCGAGCCGGTCCGCCATGCCCCCGGAC
>NZ_LJBR01000028.1 GCF_001282115.1 Streptomyces sp. NRRL B-24085
GCTGTGGGTCCAGCCTCCTCGCGGAGGGCGGGGCTGCCCGCGGTCGGCTGGGTCGGCATGGAGCGGGCCGCGGGCACCGTGGGGACCGACGGCACGCTGGGGACACCGGTGTTGACGCTGACCGTGCGGGTTCCCGACGGCTCCGTGGCGCGCTCGGCGTCGGCCGTCGCCTGGGCGGCGGCGCGGCGGGCGCCGTAACGACGGTGGACCGCCTGCTTGGTGACGCCGAGGGCGGAACCCACCGCGTCCCACGAGAAGCCGAGCGAGCGGTCGAAGTCGACCGCGGCCGTCACCAGGGTCTCGACGCTGTCCCGCAGTTCCTGCGCGAGACGGACCGTGGGGGCGGGGGCGCGTCCGTAGACGACGAAGCCCGTGGAGGGACCGGAGCGGCGCGGGCGGTAGACGTTGCCCAACTGGGCGGTGAGGGTGCGCAGTGCGTCCACCTGCCGGCGGACCCGCTCGATGTCCCGCACCAGCAAGTGCAGGCTGGCCCGAGCCTGGGCGTCGTGGGTTGCGTGGTCGGCCATGAACAAGCCTCTCGAACCGGCGTTGAAAAGGACGTTGAAAAGGACGTTGCGAAGGACGGGGCCGCGCCAGCGGCCCGTTGTGGTCAACTCTTTCTTGACCAACGCGTCTACGCTCCGCTGGTCACGCAGTGGGGGCGTACCGGCATATGCGTGCGCCGGGGGTGGGGGGTTCGCGCCTTGGCCGCAAGGGCGGGTCTCGTCTGCGGGGGCGCTCTCCGGCGGTGCGGCGATCGTGCCTCGCCATAGACTTGTGTGCTGCCCGTCGTCACCCGTCCGAGAGGCCCTGCCCACCCATGAAGCTCGTCTTCGCCGGCACCCCCGAGGTCGCCGTTCCCGCTCTGGACGCTCTCATCGCCTCCGGGCGGCACGAGGTCGCCGCCGTCGTCACGCGTCCCGACGCGCCGGCCGGGCGGGGGCGCAGGCTGGTCGCGAGCCCGGTCGCGGAGCGGGCCGAGGAGGCGGGCATCGAGGTGCTGAAGCCCGTCAGGCCGCGGGACCCGGAGTTCCTGGAGCGGCTGCGCGAGATCGCCCCGGACTGCTGCCCCGTCGTCGCCTACGGCGCCCTGCTGCCCCGCGTCGCCCTCGACATCCCCGCCCACGGCTGGGTCAACCTGCACTTCTCGCTGCTGCCCGCCTGGCGCGGGGCCGCGCCCGTGCAGCACTCCATCATGGCGGGGGACGAGATCACCGGCGCCTCGACCTTCCTGATCGAGGAGGGCCTGGACTCCGGGCCCGTCTACGGAACCGTCACCGAGGAGATCCGGTCCACCGACACCAGCGGTGACCTGCTCACACGGCTCGCCTTCGCCGGGGCGGGACTGCTGGCCGCGACGATGGACGGCATCGCCGACGGCACGCTGAAGGCCGTACCGCAGCCGGCCGAGGGCATCACCGTCGCCCCGAAGATCACCGTCGAGGACGCCCGGATCGACTGGGCCGCGCCCGCGCTGCGGGTGGACCGGGTCGTGCGGGGGTGCCACCCGTCGCCCGGCGCCTGGACGACCTTCCGCGGCGAGCGGCTCAAGCTCATCCAGGTCCAGCCGGTTCCCGACCGTACGGATCTCGCTCCCGGCGCGCTGTCCGTCGGCAAGAACAGCGTGCACGTCGGGACCGGGTCGTACGGTGTGGAGCTGCTGTGGGTGCAGGCGCAGGGGAAGAAGCCGATGAAGGCCGCCGACTGGGCGCGGGGCGTCAGGATCGCGGAGGGGGAGAGCGTCGGCGGGTGACCGGGCGGGCCGGGTAGCCGCGCCCCTGCCCCTCGGAGGGTGAGGGAACCCGCGCTGGACGTACGCTTGGGGCGTATCCAGACCTTGAACCCGGAGCACCTTTTTCGTGAGCGAGCAGCCCCGGCAGGCCGGTAAGCCCGGCAAGCCCTACCGTCGGCCCCAGAAGGACCCCGTCCGCATCCTCGCCTTCGAGGCGCTGCGGGCCGTGGACGAGCGCGACGCGTACGCCAACCTCGTCCTGCCGCCGCTGCTGCGGAAGGCGCGGGAGAAGGGCGGTTTCGAGGCGCGGGACGCGGCGCTCGCCACCGAGCTCGTGTACGGGACGCTGCGGCGGCAGGGAACCTACGACGCGATCATCGCCGAGTGCGTCGACCGGCCGCTGCGCGAGGTCGATCCGCCGGTGCTCGACGTGCTGAGCCTCGGGGCGCACCAGCTCCTCGGCACGCGCATCCCGACGCACGCCGCCGTGTCCGCCTCCGTCGAGCTCGCGCGGGTCGTGCTCGGCGACGGACGGGCCAAGTTCGTCAACGCCGTGCTGCGCAAGATCGCACAGGACGACCTCGACGGATGGATCGCCAAGGTCGCGCCGCCCTACGACGACGACCCCGAGGACCATCTCGCCGTCGTGCACTCCCACCCCCGCTGGGTCGTCTCCGCGCTGTGGGACTCCCTGGGCGGCGGACGCGCCGGTATCGAGCGGCTGCTGGAGGCCGACAACGAACGGCCCGAGGTGACCCTCGTCGCCCGGCCCGGGCGGGCCACCACCGAGGAGCTGCTGCGCGAGGAGTCCGCCGTGGCGGGGCGCTGGTCGCCGTACGCCGTCCGGCTGGCCGAGGGCGGGGAGCCCGGAGCCGTCGGCGCCGTACGGGAGGGCCGGGCCGGGGTGCAGGACGAGGGCAGCCAGCTCGTCGCGCTGGCGCTGGCGAACGCCCCCCTGGAGGGGCGGGACGAGAAGTGGCTCGACGGGTGTGCGGGGCCCGGTGGCAAGGCCGCCCTGCTCGCCGCGCTCGCCGCCGAGCGCGGGGCCGTGCTGCTCGCCTCCGAGAAGCAGCCGCACCGGGCCGGACTGGTGGCCAAGGCGCTGGCCGGGAACCCGGGGCCGTATCAGGTCATCGCCGCGGACGGGACCCGGCCGCCGTGGCAGCCGGGGAGCTTCGACCGGGTGCTGATGGACGTGCCGTGCACGGGGCTCGGCGCGCTGCGGCGGCGGCCGGAGGCCCGGTGGCGGCGTCGGCCCGCGGATCTGGAGGGGTTCGGGCCGTTGCAGCGCGGCCTGTTGAACACCGCGCTGGACTCCGTCCGGGTGGGCGGGGTCGTCGGGTACGCGACCTGTTCTCCGCATCTCGCGGAGACGCGGGCCGTCGTGGAGGACGTGCTCAAGCAGTGGCCGACCGCTGAACTCGTCGACGCCCGGCCGTTGTTCCCCGGTGTGCCGGAACTCGGTGAAGGGCCGGACGTGCAGTTGTGGCCGCATGTGCACGGGACCGATGCGATGTACATGGCGGTCATTCGCAGGACGGGCTGAGCTAGTCGTTCGTCTGCCGCACCGTTTCGGCTGGTCGCGCAGTTCCCCGCGCCCCTGGGTCGGCACCGTCCGCCTTGGACAGGCTGTGCGGCCACCAGACCTTCTCGCCCACGTCCAGGAACAGGGACGTCACCAGGACCGACCTCACGATGAACGTGTCCAGCAGGACCCCCAGCGCCACCGCGAAGCCGATCTCCGCGAAGGCGACCATCGGGAGGGTGCCGAGGGCGGCGAAGGTGCCGGCCAGGACCAGGCCGGCGGAGGTGATGACCGCGCCGGTCGCGGCCAGACCGGTGACCACGCCCGCACGGGTGCCCCGGTGGGCGGCCTCCTCGCGGATGCGGGTGGTCAGGAAGATGTTGTAGTCGATGCCGAGGGCCACCAGGAAGACGAACACGAACAGCGGGAAGTCCGTGGACTCGCCCGCGTAGTCGAACAGGTGGCGGAAGGCCAGGGCGCTGATGCCCAGGGCCGCCGCGAAGGACAGGATCACCGTCCCGATCAGCAGCAGCGGGGCGATCAGGGCGCGCAGCAGGGCGCACAGGATCAGCATCACCACGACCAGCACCAGCGGGATGATCAGGATGTTGTCGTGCGTGGTCGCCCGGTCCATGTCCAGCAGGGCGGCCGTACCGCCGCCGACCTGAGCGTCGGCGTCGGGAACCGCGTGGACGGCGTCCCGGACGCGCTCCACCGTCTGCTTCGCCGCCTCGCTGTCGGCCGGGGCGGTCATCGTCGCCTCGAAGAGGACCTTGCCCTCGTACGAGGGTTTCGTGCCCGGGGGCAGGCCCAGTGACTCGGGTGCGACTCCCCGCGTGCCCGCGACCGCCTCGCCGACCTGGCGTGCCTGGGCCTGGTCGCTGACGATGACCAGGGGGTCGCCGCTGCCCGCCGGGAAGTACTTCGCCGAGACCTCCTGGCCGACGATCGAGTCCGGTTTCCCGGTGAACGCGTCCGCGTTGCCGATGCCCTCGGCGCGCAACTGGATCAGGCCGAGGGAGCAGACCGCCAGGACCACGGTCGTGATGATCCAGATCATGCGGGGGCGCTGGGCGATCTGGCGGCCGGTGCGGGCCCACACGCCGGTCTCGATGCGGTCCGGGGCGCCGAAGCGCGGGGTCACCGGCCAGAAGATCCAGCGGCCGAAGATCACCAGCAGGGCCGGGAACAGCGTCATCATCGCCAGCAGGGCGACCGTGACACCGATCGCGGCGACCGGACCGAGACCGCGGGTCGAGTTCATCTCGGCGGCCAGCAGGACCAGCATGCTCAGGACCACGGTCGCCCCCGAGGCGATCACCGCGGGGCCCGCGCGGTGCAGGGCGAGGGCCATCGCCTCGTGGCGGTCCTCGTGGCGGTGCAGCTCCTCGCGGTAGCGGGCCACCAGCAGCAGGGCGTAGTCGGTCCCCGCGCCGAAGACGAGGACCGTCAGAATGCCCGCGCTCTGGCCGTTGACCGTCAGGCCCGCGTGCTCGGCGAGCAGGTAGATGAAGGCCTGCGCGGTGAACAGCGCGGCGACCACGGAGAGCAGCGGGACCAGGAGGAGGGTGGGGCTGCGGTAGGTGATGAGCAGCATGACGATCACGACGCCCATCGCGGACAGCAGCAGCGTCGAGTCGATGCCCTCGAAGGCCTCGGAGAAGTCCGCCGAGGTGCCGCCCGGGCCGGTGATGTGCACGGCGAGGCCGTCGCCGCCCTCGCCGACGACGTCACGGATGGAGTCGACCGCGGGCGCGATCTCCTCCCAGCCCTTCTCGTCCATGGTGATCGGGACGAGGATCTGGGCCGCGCGCGGGTCGCTCTGCCGGTCGTAGACCGGGCCCCGGGTCTCCGCGCCGCGGATGCCGTGCGCCGTGAGCTGCTTGATCTCGGCGGCGTCCGCGGCGATCGCGGCCCGTTCCTGCGGGGTGAGGCCGCTCTCGCGCGCGTAGACGACCACCGCGGGGATCTGCTCCGGCCTGAAGTCCTCGCTGATCTGGAGGACCTGGGTCGACTCGGCGGAGCCGGGCAGCCAGGAGGCCGCGTCGTTGTCCTGGGCGTCGGTGAGCTTGGAGGCGAGGGGCGCCGTCAGGAACAGCACCACCAGCCACAGCGCGAGTACCACCCACTTGGCACGCCGTCCGCAGACGAAGTGCGCGATGCCCCGATTCCCGGTCATGGCCACCCCCGGCGCCACCAGTCGAGCCGATCGGCCGCCCAGCATGGCACGCACAGCTCGTCCACAACATCCGATGAACGGCTTAGGTCCGGACCGGCGCGCCCCTTCGGGCCCCGGCATGGGAGGCTTGGGGCATGGCCGCGCAGATCAATCCCAGCATCCTGTCCGCCGACTTCGCCCGCCTCGCGGACGAGGCGAAGGCGGTCGAGGGAGCCGACTGGCTCCATGTCGACGTCATGGACAACCATTTCGTCCCGAACCTCACGCTCGGGGTGCCGGTCGTAGAGTCTCTGGCCCGTGCGACGGACACTCCGCTGGACTGCCATCTGATGATCGAGGCCCCCGATCGCTGGGCGCCCCAGTACGTAGAGGCGGGGGCTTCCTCCGTCACCTTCCACGTGGAGGCGGCCGCCGCTCCGGTCCGGCTCGCCCGGGAGATCCGGGCCAAGGGCGCCCGCGCCTCCATGGCGCTCAAGCCCGCGACGCCCATCGAGCCGTACGAGGACCTGCTCCCCGAGCTCGACATGCTGCTGATCATGACGGTCGAGCCCGGTTTCGGGGGACAGGCGTTCCTCGACATCATGCTCCCCAAGATTCGCCGGACCCGCGAGTTGATCAGCAAGCACGGTCTGGAGCTGTGGCTCCAGGTCGACGGCGGGGTCTCGGCGTCCACCATCGAGCGCTGCGCGGACGCCGGCGCCGACGTCTTCGTCGCCGGGTCGGCGGTGTACGGGGCGTCCGACCCGGCCGAAGCGGTACGTGCATTGCGCACCCAAGCGGAGGGGGCGACCGCGAAGGCCTCGTGGGCGTGCGACCACTGAGCGTCAGGAACGTGAACGGCTCCGATCAGGGCTGATCAAGTGCGCCGGATCTGCAAGGATGAACGGCGAATCCAGAGTGTGAACAGCAGTGAGGAGAACGCCGTGTCGGGTATGTCGGCGGGCCGGTCAGCCATGCGGATGGGACCCGCTGAGCTGGTGCAGGCGGCGGCCATGGCCCGCCGCTTCTACCTGGAGGGCAAGTCCAAGATCCAGATCGCGGAGGAGTTCGGCGTCAGCCGCTTCAAGGTGGCCCGGGTCCTGGAGACCGCCCTGGAACGGGATCTCGTGCGCATCGAGATCCGTGTGCCGGCCGAACTGGACGCCGAGCGCTCCGACGCGCTGCGCGCCCGCTACGGCCTGCGGCACGCAGTCGTGGTCGAGTCCCCGGCCGAGGCCCAGGACTCGCCCGACCCCGAGAACCTGGGAGAGGTGGCCGCCGACCTGCTCGGCGAACTGGTCGACGAGGGCGACATCCTGGGCCTGGCCTGGGGCCGCTCCACCATCCACATGGCGGCCGCGCTCGACCGGCTCCCGCCGTGCACGGTGGTGCAGTTGACCGGCGTGTACGACGCCGGGACCGCCGAGCGCGGTTCGGTGGAGGCGGTACGGCGGGCCGCCCAGGTGTCCGGCGGGGACGCCCACCCCATCTACGCGCCGATGCTGCTGCCGGACGCGGCCACCGCGGCGGCGCTGCGCAACCAGACCGGGATCGCCCGGGCCTTCGAGTACTTCGACAAGGTCACGGTCGCCTGTGTCTCCATCGGCTCCTGGGAGCCGGGCATCTCGACGGTGCACGACATGCTCAGCGACGAGGAGCGGGCGCACTACGCCTCGCTCGGTGTCGCCGCCGAGATGTCCGCGCACCTCTTCGACGCCGAGGGCCGCAGGGTCGGCCGGGACCTGGGCGAGCGGTGCATCACCGTCAAGACCGAGCAGCTCCGCCGTATCCCCGAGGTCGTCGCGATCGCGGGCGGTCAGCGGAAGGGGGCCGCGATCGACGCCGTGCTGCGGTCCGGTCTCGTCACCAGCCTGGTGACGGACACCTCCGCCGCGGACTACCTGATGACGGCGGGGACACCGCCGAAGCCGGCGCTGAACAGGGCGGACCCGGACGGGTCCTGACGCCGGGTCATGCGGGGACGGCCGTGGCAGCATCGGACGCATGCTGCTGCGGTTCGTCTCCCGGATTCTGCTCTGCGTCCTCGTGCTGGCCGGCTGCTCGGCCGGACACGACCCGGCGCGGGGCGGCGACATGGCCACCGTCCAGGAGGCCCGGCTGCCGGCCGAGGCCCGGCAGACCCTCGAACTCATCGACAGGGGCGGCCCCTTCCCGTACCCGAAGGACGGCGCCGTCTTCGGGAACTTCGAGGGGCTGCTGCCCGCGCACCGGCGCGGCTACTACCACGAGTACACCGTGCCCACCCCGGGCTCGCGCGACCGCGGAGCCCGGCGGATCGTCACCGGGCGGGACGGCGAGATCTACTACACCGATGATCACTACGACTCGTTCAGGGCGGTACTGAGATGACGGCACGCGTGGTCACGCTGGACCTCGACGGGGTCACGGACAAGGCGGGCCTCATGGAGCGCTGCGCCCGGGACCTGCGGCTGCCGGACTGGTTCGGCCGCAACTGGGACGCGCTGGCGGACGTCCTGTCCGACCCGGGCCTGTGGTCCGGGGACGGCGCCGGGGCGGAGACCGTCGTGGTCGTACGGCACTGGGACGGGTACGCCGAGGCGCGGCCGGACGAGTGGGCGACCGCGCGCGAGGTGTTCGCGGAGGCGTCCGCGCTCACCGTGGCGCTCGCCCTTGGAGGTTCGTCCTAGGGCCCCCGCGGCCGGTCTGGACGATTCGCCCGTGGGTGGCGATCCGCCCGGCGTGGGAGAATGAAGTACGTGCTCTTTCCCCCTGGCTGACCTGTCCGGGGGCCACCTCTGATCGACTGGGATGTGCAGCACGTGCGTTTCCTCAACGACATCCAGCCCCCGTACGACCTGACGTACGACGACGTCTTCATGGTCCCGAGCCGCAGCGCGGTCGGCTCGCGGCAGGGGGTGGACCTCAGCTCCCCGGACGGCACGGGCACCACGATCCCGCTGGTCGTCGCCAACATGACCGCCATCGCCGGGCGCCGCATGGCCGAGACCGTGGCGCGGCGCGGTGGCCTCGTGGTCATCCCGCAGGACATCCCGATCGAGGTCGTCACCGAGGTCGTCTCCTGGGTGAAGAGCCGCCACCACGTCCTGGACACCCCGATCGTGCTGGCCCCGCACCAGACCGTCGCCGACGCGCTCGCCCTGCTGCCCAAGCGCGCGCACAACGCCGGTGTGGTCGTCGACGAGGGTGGGCGGCCCGTGGGTGTCGTCACCGACCAGGACCTGTCCGGCGTGGACCGCTTCACGCAGCTCGCCGAAGTCATGTCGCGCGACCTGCTGCTGCTCGACGCGGACATCGACCCGCGCGAGGCCTTCAACCGCCTCGACGCGGCCAACCGGCGCTACGCCCCCGCCGTGGACCGGGACGGCCGTCTCGCCGGCATCCTCACCCGCAAGGGCGCCCTGCGCGCCACGCTGTACACGCCCGCCGTCGACGCGCAGGGCAGGCTGCGCATCGCCGCCGCCGTGGGCATCAACGGCGACTTCGCGGAGAAGGCCAAGCAACTGCTCGACGCGGGCGTGGACACGCTCGTCATCGACACCGCGCACGGCCACCAGGAGTCGATGATCACCGCGATCAGGACGGTCCGGGCGCTCGACCCGCAGGTCCCGATCGTGGCGGGCAACATCGTGGCCGCCGAGGGCGTGCGGGACCTGATCGAGGCCGGCGCGGACATCATCAAGGTCGGTGTGGGCCCCGGTGCCATGTGCACCACCCGCATGATGACCGGTGTCGGGCGGCCGCAGTTCTCGGCGGTCCTGGAGTGCGCGGCCGAGGCCCGGAAGTACGGCAAGCACGTGTGGGCCGACGGCGGTGTCCGGCACCCGCGCGATGTCGCCATGGCGCTGGCCGCGGGCGCGTCCAACGTGATGATCGGGTCCTGGTTCGCCGGCACCTACGAGTCGCCGGGCGACCTCCAGCAGGACGCGAGCGGACGGCTCTACAAGGAGTCCTTCGGCATGGCGTCCGCGCGGGCCGTGCGCAACCGCACGTCGGACGAGTCCGCGTACGACCGGGCCCGCAAGGCGCTGTTCGAGGAGGGCATCTCGACCTCCCGGATGTTCCTCGACCCGGCCCGCCCGGGTGTCGAGGACCTGATCGACTCGATCATCGCGGGCGTCCGCTCCTCCTGCACCTACGCGGGCGCGGGCTCCCTGGAGGAGTTCGCCGAGAAGGCGGTCGTGGGCATCCAGAGCGCGGCCGGCTACGCGGAGGGCAAGCCGCTGCACGCGAGCTGGAGCTAGGTCCGCGGCGAAGGGCCCCCGCCGGGACGCGGGGGCCCTTCGCGTGTCCCGCCGTCGTCGGCCCCGCGCCCGTCAGGCTGCCCTGACGTCAAGCCTCCTTGACGAGACTCGCACTGAGCGAGGTCGTGGCCCGCAAGGCCGTCTACGGTCGTCAGCTGACCGTGCGGGCGGCCCGTGCGGCCGGGGCCTCCTGGTCGCAGATCGGGGCCGCGCCGGGCACCGGCAAGCAGGCCGCGTGGGAGGCGCACACGCGCTGGATCGACGGCCAGGCCGCGGCCCACGGCAAGCCCGGCCGGACGGGGTTGGACGAGGCCGACGCGGCGGAGGCACGAGCGGTCGCCGGGGAGCCGGAGGACCGCTGACGCGGGCGAAAGGGCACCGGAGGCGGGTGCGCGCAACGAACTCCCACCCAGCGGCGCGGAACGCAACGATCTTGCGAGGGCGTGCAAGGTTGCTGCATTACGGCTGTGAGGTCCGGGCTCGTAGGGTGCTTCGCTGTACTCACCTGCAACGACGAAGGAGTCAGCGCGTGCTCGACCAAGGCGCACCCCCACGACAGCGCACACCCCGGGCGACGGGGCTCGGTGCGCGCCTCATGCGGCGCAAGCCGGTGGAGCGCCTGGTGGCGGAGGGCGGCCAGGGTGAGGGAGGAGCACTCAGGCGTTCCCTCGGGCTCTGGCAGCTCACGATGATCAGCATCGGCGCCACCCTGGGCACCGGCATCTTCGTCGTCCTCGGCGAGGCGGTCCCCAAGGCCGGCCCGGCCGTCACCCTCTCCTTCGTGATCGCCGGCCTCACCGCCCTCTTCTCGGCCCTCTCCTACGCCGAGCTCGCCGGCACCATCCCGGTCTCCGGGTCCTCGTACTCGTACGCGTACGCAACCATGGGCGAACTGATCGCCTGGATCTGCGGCTGGTGCCTGGTCCTGGAGTACGGCGTCTCGGTCGCCGCCGTGGCCGTCGGCTGGGGCGAGTACCTCAACGAGCTCCTCGACGGCACCATCGGCGTCACCATCCCCGACGCCCTGTCCGCCCCGCCCGGTGACGGCGGCGTCTTCAACCTGCCGGCGCTGATCGTCGTCCTCCTCGCGATGGCCTTCCTGCTGGGCGGCGCCCGCGAGTCGGCCCGCGCCAACACCGTGATGGTGGTCGTGAAGATCGCCGCTCTGGTGCTGTTCTGCGCGATCGGCGTCCAGGGCTTCCGTTCGGGCAACTACGAGCACTTCATGCCGCTCGGCATGGCCGGGGTCAGCGCGGCCGGTGCCACGCTCTTCTTCTCGTACATCGGCTTCGACGCCGCCTCCACGGCCGGCGAGGAGGCGAAGAACGCCCAGCGCGACCTGCCGCGCGCGATCATGCTGTCGCTGGTCATCGTGACCGCGCTGTACGTCCTTGTCGCCGCCGTCGCGGTCGGCGCGAAGCCCTGGCAGCACTTCGACGACTCGGAGGCCGCGCTCGCCCAGATCATGCGCGAGGTCACCGGGCAGACCTTCTGGGGCACCCTGCTGGCGTTCTGCGCGGTCATCGCCATCGCGAGCGTCGTCCTGACCGTGCTGTACGGCCAGACCCGCATCCTCTTCGCGATGTCCCGGGACGGACTGGTGCCGAAGGTGTTCGCCCGGGTCCACCCGAAGACCGGCGCGCCCCGCGCCAACACGGTGATCGTCTCCCTGTTCTGCGGGGTGCTGGCGGCGGCCATCCCGCTCGGCCAGCTCGCCGACGCCACCAGCATCGGCACGCTCTTCGCCTTCGCGCTGGTCAACATCGCCGTCGTGGTGCTGCGCCGGACCCGTCCCGACATGCCCCGGACCTTCCGGGTCCCGCTCTCGCCGGTCTTCCCCGCGCTGGGCTTCGGCTTCTGCGTGTGGATGATGGGCAGCCTGTCCACCGTCACCTGGGTGGTCTTCGGGGTCTGGATGGCCGTCGGGCTCGTGTTCTACTTCGTGTACGGCCATCGCCGTTCCCGACTCGCAACACCCGAAAGCTGATCCGCCCACCGTGCTGAACGATCTCGACGAACGCATCGTGCACGCCCTCGCCGAGGACGCCCGCCGCTCCTACGCGGACATCGGGCAGATCGTCGGCCTGTCCGCGCCCGCCGTGAAGCGGCGCGTGGACCGGCTGCGTGCCACCGGGGCCATCACCGGCTTCACCGTACGGGTGGACCCGGCGGCCCTCGGCTGGGAGACCGAGGGGTTCGTCGAGATCTACTGCCGGCGCAACACCTCCCCGGAGACCATCCAGCGGGGCCTGGAGCGCTACCAGGAAGTCGTGGCCGCCTCCACCGTCACCGGCGACGCCGACGCCGTGGTGCAGGTCTTCGCCTCCGACATGCGGCACTTCGAACGTGTCCTGGAACGGATCGCGGGCGAGCCGTTCGTGGAGCGCACCAAGTCGGTCCTCGTCCTCTCCCCGTTGCTGCGCCGCTTCTCGTCGGGCTCGCCTACCTGACCTCCTCGGCGCGGCGCCGGACCGCGGCCACCAGCCGCCCGGTGAGCAGGGCGTGCGCCCCCGTGCCGACGACCAGCAGCCGGTAGAGGGCACCGCCGGGCCCGGGAAAACGGGCCCGGCTCTCCGCCCGCAGCCGCGTCCGGCCGCCCTCGGCCGCCTCCATGCGGAAGACCAGGGCGTACGTCGAGAAGTGGTGCCGCCCGACGAGGACCAGCTCCCGTCCCGGTTCCGCGTCGGCCACCCGGAACCCGGGGAACGCCGAGCCCCGGCCGAGGGGCCGTGGCCCGGACGCCGTACGGTCGGCGACCCCGACGAGACGGGCGTAGCGGGCGGAGCGGGGGCGGCCGAAGGACTCCTCCAGGACCGCGCCGAGCGCGTCCCAGACCTCCCCGGCCGGGGCCGCGACCAGCGTCGCGTGCTCGTCGATCCGGGGGAGTGCGGCGATGTCCACGGGAACCTCCGTCTCGGGTGCCGGCGACCGCCGGGCCGTTCACCACAGATCGTCGCAGACCGCTTTTTCGCTGGGCAGCGGGCCCGGGACTGTCTAGCATCGTGGACATGACCTGGCGACATTGATCCCCCAGCCGTGCCTCCCGAGGGCCGCCTCGGACGCCGTACCGACGACGTCCGATCCGCCCTTCCGGGAAGGCCTCATGACACTCTCACCCGCACGTGTGCCCGCGACTGGCGTCCGCCGGCTGACGACCGTGCTGTACGGCTACGCGTTCCTCGACGATCTCGTCCTGCTCTACCCGGTGTACGCGCTGCTGTTCGCCGACACCGGTCTGCCGCTCTGGCAGATCTCCTCGCTGTTCGCCCTGTGGTCCCTCACGGCCGTCGTCCTGGAGGTGCCCTCGGGCGCCTGGGCCGACACCGTCTCGCGGCGCCGGCTGCTGTGGCTCGGCCCGCTGCTCACGGCCGCCGGCTTCACGCTGTGGGTCACCGTGCCGTCGTACGGCGCCTTCGCGCTGGGCTTCGTCCTGTGGGGGGCCGGCGGCGCGCTCGGCTCCGGCTCGCTGGAGGCCCTGGTCTACGACGAGCTGGAACGGCTCGGGGCCGCCGAGCGGTACGCCCGTCTGATGGGGCGGACCCGTGCGGCACGGCTGCTGGCCACGGTCGCGGCGATGGGGCTCGCCGGACCGGTCCTCGCCCTCGGCGGCTACCCGGCCGTGGGCGCCGCGAGCGTCCTGGCCTGTCTGCTGGCCGCGCTGACGGCGACCCTGCTGCCGGAACACCGGGTGCCGGCCGAGCACGGGAACACCCGCTGGTCGGCGACGCTGCGGGCCGGACTCGCCGAGGCGCGCGGGGACCGGCGCGTCCAGGCCGCCCTGCTGCTCGTGCCGGCCGTCGCCGCGGTGTGGGGCGCGCTCGACGAGTACGTCCCGCTGCTGGTCCGCGACCTCGGCGTGGCCGACACCACCGTGCCCTGGCTGGTCCTGCTGGTCTGGGCGACCGTGACCGTCGGCAGCCTCTTCGCCGGTCCCGCCGAGCGCCTCGGCACCCGGGGCCTCGCCGCCCTGATCGCGGGTGCCGCGCTCGCCCTGGCCGTGGGCGCCGGGCTCCGCACCCCGGCCGGCATCGCCCTCGTGGGCCTCGCCTTCGCCGGGTTCCAACTGGCCGAGGTGCTCGCCGACGTCCGCCTCCAGCACCGCATCGACGACGCCCGCCGGGCCACTCTCACCTCGGTGGCGAGCCTGGGCACGGAACTGGTCACGGTCGCGGTGTTCGGCCTGTACACCGTGCTCGGGGCGTCCCTGGCGCACAGCACGGTGTTCGTGGTCCTGTCCGTCCCGTACGCGGTGACGGCGCTGGTGCTGTTCCGGGGCCGCGGCCGCCCGCGCAACGAATCGCCGCGGGAGCGCCCCCGGACGCAATGAACCGCTCCCGGGCGCGCAACGGCTCCTTCTTGTCCGCCCTGGTCAGCCGCCCGTACCGTCTATGTGGCCCTCCTCTGCGGCCCCCATCCGCCTTCCGCCCGGTGAGGATCACGCATGCGCACCGCCCTGCTCCAGAGCTCCGGCCGCCCCGGCTCCGTCGAGGGGAACCTCAAGGTCCTCGACGAGGCCGCGGGCCGGGCCGCCGCCGCGGGCGCCGCGCTGCTGGCCGCACCCGAGATGTTCCTCACCGGGTACGCCATCGGCGACGACATCGCCCGCCTCGCCGAAGCGGCCGACGGCGACTCGGCGGACGCGGTCGCGGAAATCGCCGAGCGGCACCGGATCGCCATCGCGTACGGATATCCCGAGCGCCTCGCCGACACGGTCCACAACTCCGCCCAGCTCATCTCCGCCGACGGCGCCCGGCTCGCCAACTACCGCAAGACCCACCTCTTCGGCTGCTTCGAGCGCGACCACTTCGAGCCCGGCGAGCAGCCGGTCGTCCAGGCCGAGGTGGGCGGACTCACCGTCGGCCTCATGATCTGCTACGACGTGGAGTTCCCGGAGAACGTCCGGGCCCACGCCTTGGCCGGCACCGACCTGCTGATCGTGCCGACGGCGCAGATGCACCCCTTCCAGTTCGTCGCCGAGTCCCTCGTGCCGGTGCGGGCCTGGGAGAGCCAGATGTACGTCGCCTACGTCAACCGGGTCGGCCCGGAGGGGGAGTTCGAGTTCGTCGGACTCTCCACGCTGGCCGGTCCCGACGGGGTGGCCCGCGCCCGTGCCGGACGCGCCGAGGAGCTGGTGTTCGCCGACGCCGACCCCGCGTTCCTCGCCGCCTCCCGGGCGGCCAACCCGTACCTGACGGACCGCCGCCCCGGTCTCTACGGGTCCCTCGTCTGAACCACCCCTTTGTGCCAAGGAGTCCGTACCCCATGACGTCCACCGTGCCCAACGCCGTCGAGCACGCAGACGAGCAGCAGCCGCCGATCACCATGTTCGGACCGGACTTCCCGTACGCCTACGACGACTTCCTCGCCCACCCGGCGGGCCTCGGCCAGATACCGGCGACCGAGCACGGCACCGAGGTCGCGGTGATCGGCGGCGGTCTCTCCGGGATCGTGGCCGCGTACGAGCTGATGAAGATGGGCCTCAAGCCGGTCGTGTACGAGGCCGACCGGATCGGCGGACGGCTGCGGACCGTGGGCTTCGAGGGCTGCGATCCCACGCTGACCGCGGAGATGGGCGCGATGCGCTTCCCGCCCTCCTCCACCGCCCTCCAGCACTACATCGACCTCGTCGGTCTGGAGACCCGCCCCTTCCCCAACCCCCTTGCCGAGGCCACCCCTTCGACGGTCGTCGACCTCAAGGGCGAGTCCCACTACGCCGAGACGATCGACGACCTCCCGCAGGTCTACCGCGATGTCGCCGCCGCCTGGAACAAGTGCCTCGAAGAGGGCGCCGACTTCTCCGACATGAACCGCGCGATGCGCGAGCGGGACGTGCCGCGCATCCGCGAGATCTGGGCGAAGCTCGTCGAGAAGCTCGACAACCAGACCTTCTACGGCTTCCTCTGCGACTCCGAGGCCTTCAAGTCCTTCCGGCACCGGGAGATCTTCGGCCAGGTCGGCTTCGGCACCGGCGGCTGGGACACCGACTTCCCCAACTCCATCCTGGAGATCCTCCGGGTCGTCTACACCGAGGCCGACGACCACCACCGCGGCATCGTCGGCGGTTCGCAGCAGTTGCCGCTCCGGCTGTGGGAGCGCGAGCCGGAGAAGATCGTGCACTGGGCGTACGGCACCTCGCTCGCGAAGCTGCACCGGGACGGCCGGCCCCGTCCCGCGGTCACCCGGCTGCACCGCACGGCCGGCAACCGGATCACCGTGACGGACGCCGACGGCGACATCCGCACCTACCCGGCGGCGATCTTCACCGCGCAGTCCTGGATGCTGCTGTCCAAGATCGCCTGCGACGACTCGCTCTTCCCGATCGACCACTGGACCGCCATCGAGCGCACCCACTACATGGAGTCGTCGAAGCTCTTCGTCCCGGTCGACAGGCCCTTCTGGCTGGACAAGGACGAGCACACCGGCCGGGACGTCATGTCGATGACCCTCACCGACCGCATGACGCGCGGGACCTACCTCCTCGACGACGGCCCGGACAAGCCCGCCGTCATCTGCCTCTCCTACACGTGGTGCGACGACAGCCTGAAGTGGCTGCCGCTGTCCGCGAACGAGCGGATGGAGGTCATGCTGAAGTCGCTCGGCGAGATCTATCCCAAGGTCGACATCCGCAAGCACGTCATCGGCAGCCCGGTGACCGTCTCCTGGGAGAACGAGCCCTACTTCATGGGCGCGTTCAAGGCCAACCTGCCCGGCCACTACCGCTACCAGCGGCGCCTGTTCACCCACTTCATGCAGGACACGCTGCCCGCGGACAAGCGGGGCATCTTCCTCGCCGGCGACGACATCTCCTGGACCGCGGGCTGGGCCGAGGGCGCGGTCCAGACCGCGCTGAACGCGGTCTGGGGCGTCATGCACCACTTCGGCGGCGCGACCGACGCGACCAACCCGGGCCCCGGGGACCTGTACGAGCAGATCGCGCCGGTCGAACTGCCGGAGGACTAGACCCCGGCGGCCCGCGCCTTCTCGAACAGCTCGGCGGCGACGTCCTCCAGCTCCCGGGCGTCCCGCATCCCGCCCTGGAGCTCGAAGAAGAACTCCTCCAGGCCGATCCCGGCGTGCGCGACGAGATCCTCCACGATCTGGTCGACGCTGCCCTGGAAGGGCGCGCGGTCCGGGCCGTCGTACGCCTTCGGGCCGTACTGCGCGTTGACCCGCACCGAGGTCCGGATCGGGCGGGTGCGGCCGCGCTCGGCCGCGAGGTCCTGCAACTGCCGCCATTCCTGGGCGAGCCGGTCGGCGCCCGCCATCGCGATGGGCATCCAGCCGTCGGCCCGGTCGACCAGCCGGCGCATCGCCTTCCCGCTGAAGGCGGGCAGCAGGACGGGGATCGGGCGGGCCGGTTTCGGGCCCACCACGGCCGAGGCGATCCGGGTGTGCCGGCCCTCGTAGCGCACCGGGTCCGGGCCCCACACGGCCCGGCAGACGTCGATGATCTCGTCCAGGACCTGGCCGCGCTCGGCGAAGGTGCCCACGCCCGCGGCCGCGTACTCGTCGGTCGACCATCCGGTGCCCAGGCCCGCCACCACCCGGCCGCCGCTCGCCGCGTCCAACGTGGCGAGGGACTTGGCCAGTTGGAACGGCCCGTGCAGCGGGGCCACCAGGACGCTGGTGCCGAGTTCGGCCCGCTCGGTCGCCGCGGCGGCCAGCGTCAGCGTCACCAGGGGCTCCGGGACGGCGCGGTACTGGTCGGGCCAGGGCACACCCTCCATGCCGCCCAGGCCCTGCGTCGGGGGGTCCGGGAACAGGGCGCGTTCGTAGACCCAGAGACTGTCGTAACCGATCCGCTCGGCGGTGCGTGCCACGTGGGGCACGTCCCGTCCGAGGTCGTACTGCCGTGCTTGGGGAAGGCTCAGTCCCAGCCGGACGGCCATGGGTACGCTCCTTTGCGTCGGGTCGCATCGGGCGGTGCTCCGGCCAACGTAACCCCCCTGGGGCGCGAAAGCCGGGTCAGCCGGGCAGCGGAGTGAGCAGCATGCGTCCCGCGAACCCCACCGCGGTGTCCAGCCGCTCGGTGAACTCCCCGGCCACGTCCGGCAGTCCACGCAGCGCCCACAGCGCCCGGGCCGCCGTCCAGGTGGCGTCGCGGGCGCGCTCCAGGCTCCAGGAACCCAGCAGATGCGTGAGCGGGTCGGCGATCTGGAGGAGGTCGGGGCCCGGCATCAGCTCTTCGCGGATGCGCTCCTCCAGCGAGACGAGGAGATCGCCCACGCGGT
Source organism: Streptomyces sp. NRRL B-24085 (assembly GCF_001282115.1). Taxonomy (GTDB): domain Bacteria; phylum Actinomycetota; class Actinomycetes; order Streptomycetales; family Streptomycetaceae; genus Streptomyces. The sequence goes on from NZ_LJBR01000028.1 coordinate 17,891, forward strand.
CGAACTCGTCCTCCACGTCGGCGGGTTCGCAGCCGAGGCTACGACAGGTGTCCACCACGGCGAGCGCCAGGTCGTGCCCGATGTGCGCGTTGATGCCCGCGAGCGCGAACTGCAGCGGTCGTACGCCGGGGTGTCGGCGGAACTGGAACACGGGCCGCCAGCAGGCCGGCGCGCGGTGCTCGCGGGCGGCCGCGTCCACCGCCGCGAGATAGCGCTCGGCGAACCGCACGTCCAGCGTGATCGCGGCCCGCGGGTCCGCGAACCGGCCCCGGTCGACGCACCGGCCGACGGCCTCCGTGACGGCGAGGTAGACGCGGTTGAAGACGGCCACGCCGTCCCGCTCCGGCAGGGTCTCGTCCAGGGCGCGCATACGGGAGACGACCGTGTCGAGAGAAGTGGTGAACTGTTCCGATTGCGCCATAGCGGCAGGGTCCCAGTCCTAGGCTGGCCGGAGTGCCGGCGGGCCCGGGGCTTCCCCAGAACGGGGGAACGCGACCGTCGCGCGAGGGGGGGAGCGAGAGGGTGTCAGGCTTACGTGCCCAGCGGCTGGCCGCGCGCCGCGCCGCACGCAGGCGTGCCGTGGGCCGCGGGGTGGCGGTCGCGGCGGCCTCCCTGGTGGTCGCCGTCGGCACGGCGACCGGGGTGCTCTCCGCGCTCGACGACGGCGACGGCTCCGACGAGGCGCGGCCGGCCCCCGTGAGCGGCTCCCCGTACGCGGCCCTGAGTTCGCCGTCGGTGGTGCCGTCGGCCTTCGAGCCGCCCCCTTCCGCCACCTCCGCCCGGCCGTCCGCGAAGGCGAGCGCGTCCCCGTCCCCGAAGAAGGCCGGCCCCGGCTCGGCGAAGGCCCGGACCACCAAGGCCGCCCGCCTGTACCGCCACCCCTCCTCGCAGGTGCTCGACTGGGTGCGGGACAACCCCGGCGACCGGCGTGCCGAGGTCATAGCGGCCCGGATCGCCGACCGGCCGGCCGCGGTCTGGTTCGCCGACCACACGCCCGCGACCATCACCTCCCGGGTGCGCGCGGTCACCTCGGGCGGCGCCGCGCAGGGCCGGGTCCCGGTGGTCGTGGCGTACGCGATCCCGGACCGCGACTGCGGCGGTGCCTCCCAGGGCGGGGCTCCGGACCTCGGCGCGTACGACGCCTGGATCGACCGGTTCGCCGCGGGGCTCGGCTCCCGCGAGGTCGTCGTCGTCCTGGAGCCCGACTCGATCGCCCAGTCGGAGTGCCTCCCGGCCGCGGCGCGCGCCGACCGCTTCGCCTCGCTGGCCCGCGCGGGCCGCGTCCTGAAGGCCGCTAACCCCAGGGCCCGCGTCTACTACGACGCCGGTCACTCGGGCTGGCGTCCGGCGGCCGAGCAGGCGGCCCTGCTGAGGCGGGCGGGCGCCGCGTCGGCCGCTTCCTCCGACGGGATCTTCAGCAACGTCTCCAACTTCCACACCACGTCCGCCGAGATCGCCTACGACCGGCAGGTCCTCGCCGCCCTGGGCGGACCGTCGAGCCTGGGCGCCGTGATCGACACCAGCCGCAACGGCAACGGCGCCCCGCCCGACGGCGAGTGGTGCGACCCGGCGGGCCGGAAGATCGGCCGGCCGCCCACCCTGGACACCGGCGAGCCGAGGATCGACGCCTACCTGTGGGTGAAGCTGCCGGGGGAGTCGGACGGCTGCAAGGGCACACCGGGCACGTTCAGCCCGTCGTACGCCTATGAGCTGGCCGCTCCCTGATGCCGCTGATGCCGGGGGCTCCGGCAGGAGGGTGAGCGACCGCTTAGGATAAGGGTCGTTGTCCTATACACCCAGGAGCTCCGCACCCGTGACCGCCGAAGCCGCCCCCGCCCCCGCCCTGTCCTACGGCCGACTGATCCCGGTCACCGTCCACTTCGATGACCTGGACGCCCTGGGCATGCTCCACAACGCCCGGTACCCGCTGCTCGTGGAGCGGGCCTGGACCGAGTTCTGGGAGGGGCACGGCATCCGCTTCGACGGCGACTGGGCGAGCGCCGGGGACGCCTGCAACGTCGTCAGGGAACTGCTCATCTCCTACGACGCCCCCGTCACCCGCAGCGGCGCCTACGCCGTCCACCTCTGGCTGGAGCGCCTCGGCACCACCGGCCTGACCTACGGCTTCCGGTTCTGTTCCGCGGACGGGGCCACGACCTACGCGCGCGGCACCCGGGTGCTGGTCAGGCTGGACGCGCGGACCCTGCGGCCCGCCCCCTGGAGCGAGGGCTTCAGGACTGCCGGTCGGGAACTGCTGCGGCCGGCGCACTGAGCTTCGGCCGGTCCCGGTCGCCGGCGCGCAGCACCCCCGCGAAGGCGACGAGGCCGCCGGCCAGGACGGTCACCAGGACGAACGACACCATCAGGCTGGTGGCCTGGGCCAGCGTGCCGATCGCGCTCGGGGCGATCAGCCCCGAGGTGTAGGTGATCGTCGCGACGCCGGCGATCGCCAGGCTGGGGTTGGGTCCGCTGCGGCCCGCCGCGGCGAAGCACAGCGGCACGACCACCGCGATGCCGAGACCCATCAGCGCGAACCCGCCCATCGCCACGGCCGGGTGGCCCCCGACGACGATGAGCAGCCCGCCGAGGACGGCGAGCGCCCCGCCCGTCCGGACCGTGCGCACCGAGCCGAACCGGTCCACCACCCGGTCTCCGACGAACCGCGCGATCGCCATGGTGAGCGTGAAACCGGTGGTGCACGCGGCCGCGAGCCCGGCCGAGGTGTCGAGCTGGTCCCGCAGATAGACCGCCGACCAGTCCAGGCTCGCGCCCTCCGCGAACACCGCGCAGAAGCCCACCGCGCCGATCAGCAGCGCCGACTTCGGCGGCAGCGCGAACCGGGGCGGCGGCTCCTCGTCCTCGGTGGGCTGGAGGTCCAGGACCCACCGGCAGAACAGCAGGCCGAGCACGGTGAGGGCGGCCGACGCGAGCGCGTGGTGCACACGCGCGTCCGAGCCCAGGTGTGCGGCGAGCGTGCCGGCCGCCGAGCCGATCAGGGCGCCCGCGCTCCACATGCCGTGCAGCCCGGACATGATCGAGCGGCCCAGGCGGTTCTCGATCTCCACGCCGAGCGCGTTCATCGCCACGTCCGCCATGCCGGCCGTGGCGCCGTAGACGAAGAGGGCGAGGCAGAGCGTGAGGAGGTTCGGGGCCAGGGAGGGCAGGACCAGGGCCAGCGTCCACAGGGCGATCAGACCGCGCAGGGCGTTCCGGGCACCGAAGCGGTGGCTGACACTGCCCGCCAGCGGCATGGCCACGGACGCACCGAGCGCGGGGAAGGCGAGCGCCAGGCCCAACTGCCCGGCGCTGACCGAGGAGTGGTCCTGGATCCACGGCACCCGTGTCGCGAACGATCCGGTCACGGCCCCGTGCACGGCGAACACGGCGGCCACGGCGTACCGGGCCCGCCGTACCTCGGCCGGCGCGTACACCACATCGCTCATGGTCGGGCCCCTCCCGGATCCTCGTCGTCCCCTTGCTTCCGCCGTAAACTATCAGGAACCCTGCCTGATAGATAGCGCGTATCCGGCAGTGCGGATCTGAGAGGATTCCCGGCATGCCCGCATCCCCGAGCACCGCCCGGGCCATCAACGACCGGCTCGCCCTGCGCCTGCTCCAGCAGGAAGGCCCGCTGACGGCAGGGCAGTTGAAGCAGCTCACCGGACTGTCCCGGCCGTCCGTGGCCGACCTCGTCGAGCGCCTCGCCGCCGCCGGACTGATCGACGTGGTCGGGGAGTCGGGGGAGCAGCGCCGCGGCCCGAACGCGAAGCTGTACGGCATCGTGGCCGGCCGCGCCCACCTCGCGGCCCTCGACGTCCGCACCGAGGGCGTCTCCGTCGTCGTCTCCGACCTGCTGGGACGGGTGCTCGCCGAGGCCTCGGTGCCCATCGGCGAGGAGACCGGCACCGGGCCCGCCGTCGAGCAGGCCGTCGCCCTGGTCGAACGGGCGGCGAAGGAGGCGGGGGTGCCCGAGCTGCACACGGTCGGCATCGGCGCCCCCGGCCTGATCGACCCGGCCACCGGCGAACTCCGCGACTCCGGCGGGCTGCCCGCCTGGCACCGGCGCCTGGTGCTGGCGCTCCAGGAGCGACTCCCCGCGACCCGCGTCCACGTCGAGAACGAGACCAACCTCGCGGCCCTGGCGGAACAGCGCGAGGGCACGGCCCGGGACCGGGACACCTTCGTCCTGCTGTGGCTCGGCCACGGCACGGGCGCGGCCGTCGTCCTGGACGGCACCCTGCGCCGGGGCGCGTCGGGCGGCACGGGCGAGATCGGGTTCCTGCCGGTGCCGGGCACGACGGTCCTGCCCTCGGCCCTGGACTGCGAAGGGGGCTTCCACTCCCTGGCGGGATCGGCGGCGATCGTGGAACTGGCGGGGCGGCACGGGCTGACGGCCGGGGCGGAGGGCTCCGAGCCACCGGCCGCAGGCGTGGTCCGGGAAGCGGTGGCCGGCGCCGCGACGGAGTTCCTCGACGCCCTCGCGGACCGCCTCGCCGTGGGAGTCGCCGCGGTCGTCGCCATCCTCGACCCCGGATGCCTGGTCCTGGGCGGCGAGGTGGGGCAGGCGGGAGGGGAGGACCTCGCGGCCAGGGTGGAGCGACGGGTCCGCCGTATGTCACCGCTGCCCACCGAGGTGCGGGCGAGCGCGCTGGGAGGCGGGGCGGTGCTCCGGGGAGCCCTGCTCACGGCGAGGGAGAGGGCTCAGGACGAGGTGTTCGCGCCCCTCCCGGGGTCCGGGACGCTGCCCGGTCAGCCTCCGGTGACCCGCACGTAGTCCTCGAACGCCCGCTTCCCCACGGCCCGTTCGGGCCCGCAGCCGCCCGGGCCGCCCTGGATCGTCGGGGTCGACAAGGTGCCGTTCCCGTACGCGTCCTGGCGGGCGAAGGAGACCCGGCGGCGGGCAAGGGCCGTCGTCACCGCCGCCGGGCCCGTCTCTACGGGTTTCCACGCACGGCGACCCTAAAAAGGACTAGACCATTTCGTCAATGGATCTGCGCCAACCGCCCGTTGAGGAACCGGCCGCCGCACAAGTCCATCCACGTCGCCTGTGAGCCACCCCACACCCTTCGCCTGTATGGACGTCGATCAGGCGTGGCAGACTGGCTCTGTACCAGAAGCAGCGCACTCCGGGGTCGGTGAAAGTCCGAACCGGCGGTTACAGTCCGCGACCCGACCGCTTCCAGCGGCCGGTTGACCAGGTGAAATTCCTGGACCGACGGTTAAAGTCCGGATGGGAGGCAGTGCGCGGCGGGCGGGCATTCGTGCGCGCCGCCGTATCCGTTCGTCCTGAGGGACGAGTGCGTCCGGCGTCGCCCCCGGTGTTCCCGCTCGTTCATTCTGTCGTCATCGACAGCCCCGGAGTCCGTGCCCGAATGAGGCAGGGAGGACCCGGGAAGTGTTCACCGGAATCGTCGAAGAGCTGGGCGAGATCACCGCCGTCGAGAACCTCGGCGACGCCTGTCGCTTCCGACTGCGCGGCCCCGTCGTCACCGAGGGTGCGAAGCACGGGGACTCCATCGCCGTCAACGGCGTCTGCCTCACCGTCGTCGACCACGAGGGCGACGAGTTCACCGCCGACGTCATGGCCGAGACCCTCGACCGCTCCAGCCTCGGCGCCCTGGGCGTCGGCTCCCGCGTCAACCTGGAGCGGCCCACCGCCGTGGGCGCGCGCCTCGGCGGGCACATCGTGCAGGGCCACGTCGACGGCACCGGCGAGATCCTGGAGCGCAAGCCCTCCGAGCACTGGGAGATCATCAAGATCTCGCTGCCCGCGGACCTCTCCCGCTATGTCGTGGAGAAGGGCTCCATCACGGTCGACGGCATCAGCCTCACCGTCGTGGACGCGGGCCCCGACTACTTCACCGTCAGCCTCATCCCCACCACCCTCGCCCTGACCACGCTCGGCCTCAAGCAGCCCGGCGCCCCGGTCAACCTCGAGGTGGACGTCGTCGCCAAGTACGTCGAGCGCCTGCTCGCGAGCAGTCAGGGGGCGGGCAAGTGAACTCCCTCAACACCGAGGCCTTCACCCTGTTCGGCCAGCACATCCTCTGGTCGGACATGATCGGCAACATCCTGGGTCTCATCGCCCTCGCCCTCGGCTGGCGGCGCAACCTGTGGAGCTGGCCGGTGCAGTTCGCCTCCGGCCTCATCCTCTTCGGCGCCTTCTACGGCCACCTCACCGGCAGCGCCGGCAAGCAGGCCGTCGTGATGGTCGTCGCCCTGTACGGCTGGTGGCAGTGGAACCGCAACAAGGGCCAGTCGGGCGACGGGCACATCGCGCCCCGCTTCGCCACCTGGCGTGAGCGCGGTGCCCTGGTCGGCGCCGCCGCCGTCGGCACCGTCGCCGTCGCCCTGCTCTTCAAGGCCTACCCGACGCTGTCCTGGGACCCCTGGCCGGACGCCTACATCTTCATCGGCACCGTCGTCGCCATGTACGCCCAGGCCCGCGGCATGGTCGAGTTCTGGTTCGCCTGGCTCCTCGTCGACCTCGTCGGCGTCCCGCTGAACTTCGCCAACGGCTACGCCTTCTCCGGCTTCGTCTACGTCATCTACGGCGCGCTCGTCCTGTGGGGCATGCGCGACTGGTGGCTGCGCTCCCGCGAGTCCGCGCGGCCCGTCATGGAAGGAGCGCCGGCATGACCGCCGCACCCATCTTGTACAGCACCGACGGGTTCGAGGACTTCGCGCTGGACCCCGTCGAGCAGGCCATCGCCGACATCGCCGCCGGCCGGCCCATCGTGGTCGTCGACGACGAGGACCGCGAGAACGAGGGCGACCTGGTCGTCGCCGCCGAGAAGGTCACGCCCGAGATCGTCGCCTTCATGATGAGCGAGTGCCGCGGCCTGATCTGCGCCCCCATGGAGGGCGGTGAACTGGACCGGCTCAAGCTGCCGCAGATGGTCGACGACAACACCGAGTCGATGAAGACCGCGTTCACCGTCTCCGTGGACGCCTCGGGCGCCCACGGCGTGACCACCGGCATCTCGGCGTCGGATCGCGCGACCACGCTCCGGCTCCTGGCGAGCGGCGGCGCCGAGCCCACCGACTTCGTCCGCCCCGGCCACATCTTCCCGCTGCGCGCCAAGGACGGAGGCGTCCTCACCCGCAATGGCCACACCGAGGCCGCCGTCGACCTGGCCCGCCTCGCGGGCCTGCGCCCGGCGGGCGCGATCGTGGAGATCGCGGGCGAGGACGGCCGGATGCTCCGCCTGCCCGAGCTGATCCCCTTCGCCCGCAAGCACGGCCTGACGATCATCTCGATCGAGGACCTGATCGCCTACCGCCGCAGCAGCGAGCCCGCGGTCCGCCGCGAGGCCCAGACCCGGCTGCCCACCGCCCACGGCACCTTCACCGCGTACGGCTACCGCTCTACCGTCGACGGCGTCGAGCACGTCGCCCTCGTCCACGGCGAGATCGGCGACGGCGAGGACGTCCTGGTCCGCGTCCACTCCGAGTGCCTCACCGGAGACGTCTTCGGCTCCCTGCGCTGCGACTGCGGCCCCCAGCTCGACGCCTCCCTGGAGCGCATCCAGGCCGAGGGCAGGGGAGTGGTGGTCTACCTGCGCGGCCACGAGGGGCGCGGCATCGGCCTGCTGTCCAAGCTGCGGGCGTACGAACTCCAGGAACAGGGCCACGACACCCTCGACGCCAACCTGGAACTCGGCCTGCCCGCCGACGCCCGGGACTACGGAGCCGGCGCGCAGATCCTGGAGGACCTCGGTGTCCGCAGCCTGCGCCTGATGACCAACAACCCCGACAAGTCCGACGCCCTCCTGCGGCACGGCCTCAAGGTCACAGGCCGGGAGCCGATGCCCGTCCAGGCGGGCGAGCACAACCTCCGCTACCTGCGCACCAAGCGGGACCGGATGGGCCACGACCTTCCCTGGCTGGACACCGCCCCGGTGTCCACCTGCAGCAACCAGTAAGCACTTCGAGGAGAGTTCGAGAACGTGAGCGGCAAGGGTGCACCGGAGCTGTCCGTACGCAACGTGGGCGACCTCAGGGTCGCCGTCATCGCGGCGCAGTGGCACGAGAAGGTGATGGACGGACTGGTCGACGGCGCCCTGCGGGCCCTGCACGACCTGGGCATCGACGAGCCGACCCTCCTCAGGGTCCCCGGCAGCTGGGAGCTCCCGGTCGTCGCCAAGGTCCTCGCGGGCCGCGGCTACGACGCGATCGTCGCCCTCGGTGTCGTCATCCGCGGCGGCACCCCGCACTTCGAGTACGTGTGCCAGGGCGTCGTCCAGGGCCTCACCCAGGTGTCCGTGGAGACCGGCGTCCCCGTCGGCATGGGCGTCCTCACCTGCGACACCGAGGAGCAGGCCCTGGACCGGGCCGGCCTGGAGGGCTCCAACGAGGACAAGGGGCACGAGGCGGTGACCGCCGCGGTGGCCACGGCGGCCACCCTCCGCTCAGTATCTGAACCGTGGCACTAGGTGGTCCGGGCTTACGCGTAAAGTGGGCGCCACCATGTCCAATAAGACGTTCGAGGAGCTCTTCACCGAGCTCCAGCACAAGGCCGCCAACGGCGATCCCGCCACCTCCCGCACCGCGGAGCTGGTCGGCAAGGGCGTCCATGCCATCGGCAAGAAGGTCGTCGAAGAGGCCGCCGAGGTCTGGATGGCCGCCGAGTACGAGGGCAAGGAGGCGGCCGCCGAGGAGATCTCGCAGCTGCTCTACCACGTCCAGGTGATGATGGTCGCGCGCGGCATCTCCCTCGACGACGTCTACGCCCACCTGTAAGCCGTTCGCCGCACCCACCCCTCAGAGCAAAGGAAGCCGACCTCATGCTGCGCATCGCCGTCCCCAACAAGGGTTCCCTGTCAGGACCTGCGGCGGACATGCTGCATGAGGCCGGCTACCAGCAGCGCCGCGAGTCCAAGGAACTGCGGATCGTCGACCCGGTCAACGACGTGGAGTTCTTCTACCTCCGCCCCCGGGACATCGCCATCTACGTCTCCTCCGGCCAGCTCGACATCGGCATCACCGGCCGGGACCTGCTGGTCGACTCCGGCGCCGACGCCGAGGAGATCCTCCCGCTCGGCTTCGCCCGCTCCACCTTCCGCTTCGCGTCCAAGCCGGGCACCGCCAACGGCGTCGAGGACCTCAAGGGCAAGACGGTCGCCACGTCCTACGAGGGGATCGTCGCCGGACACCTCGCCGAGAACGGCATCGACGCCGCCGTCGTCCACCTCGACGGCGCGGTCGAGACCGCCATCGAGCTCGGGGTCGCCGAGGTCATCGCGGACGTCGTCGAGACCGGCACCAGCCTGCGCAACGCGGGCCTGGAGGTCTTCGGCGAGCCCATCATGAAGTCCGAGGCCGTGGTCGTCCGCCGCACCGGCGCCGACGGCGAGGACCCCAAGGTCCAGCAGTTCCTGCGCCGCCTCCAGGGCGTGCTCGTGGCGCGGACGTACGTGATGATGGACTACGACTGCCGCGTCGAGCAGCTCGAGAAGGCCGTCGCGCTCACCCCGGGCCTCGAGTCCCCGACCGTCTCCCCGCTGCACAACGAGGGCTGGGTCGCCGTCCGCGCGATGGTCCCCGCCAAGGAGGCGCAGCGGATCATGGACGACCTGTACGACATCGGCGCACGGGCCATCCTGACGACGGCCATCCACGCCTGCCGGCTGTGAGGGAAGTACCGCAGATGTCCTCCGAACCGCCCACCCTCCCCGTCACCTTCCGGCCGGGCCGCACCCGTGCCGTGCTGATCAGCGCGGGTGTCGCGATCTTCGTGACGATCACGGTGATCGCGCTCCTGCTGGAGCAGCTCGGTCCCGGCGAACGCCTGAGCTTCATCCTCACGGCGGCCCTGCTCGCCGGTGTGCTGTTCCTGCTGGCGAGGGTGAAGGTCGTCGCCGACGAGTCCGGTGTCACCGTCCAGAACATCGCGGGCCGGCGGCATCTGGAGTGGGCCGAGATCATCCAGGTGAACCTCCGCCCGGGCGACCCGTGGGTGTTCCTCAACCTCAGCGACGGCACCAGCCTGCCGGCGCTCGGCATCCAGCCGGGCATCGCGAAGCAGCAGGCCATCGCCGACGCCAAGGCCCTGCGGGCACTCGCCGAGGCCCGTTCCACAGCCCGCACCGACGAAGATCAGGGCTGACTCAGGGGCTTCCACCCTGCCGCAGTCGCCCGTGTCTTGATTAATCTGTTGGCGGAGGCGTTTTCACCGCGCCTCCGCCTCTCGTTGTTCCTGCTACCCGAGGAGTGACTCCCTCCAGCGATGGACGGATCGTCCTGTAGTACCTGCGCCGCCCCCTCCCGGCATACCGAGGCGGCGGCATGACCATCCCCCTGCTGCTCCTGGCAGCGGCGTTCCTGCTGATTCTCGCCAACGGCTTCTTCGTGGCGGCCGAGTTCGGCCTCGTCACCGTCGAGGCCACCGACGCCGAGAAGGCCGCCGCGGAAGGCGACCGACGGGCCCGGCGGGTCGCCGAGTCGCTCAAGGAGCTGTCGTTCCAGCTCTCCGGCACCCAGCTCGGCATCACCATCACCTCCCTCGTCGTCGGCATGCTCGCCGAACCGGCGCTCGCGGAACTCCTGCACGGCCCGTTCACGGCCGTCGGCGTCCCCGAGGGCGCGGTCTCCGGGGTCGCCGTCGTCGTCGGCATGCTGCTGGCCTCGGCCGTGCAGATGGTGATCGGCGAACTCGTGCCCAAGAACTGGGCGGTGTCCAAGCCGATGCAGGTCGCCCGCTTCGTCGCGGGCCCGCAGCACGCCTTCGCCCGGCTGTTCCGCCCGGTGATCGCCGCGCTGAACGCGGTCGCCAACCGCCTGGTCCGCGCCCTCGGCATCGAACCCGCCGAGGAGCTGGCCTCCGCCCGCACCCCCGGCGAGCTGGTCTCCCTGGCCCGCCACTCGGCCCAGGCCGGCGCCCTGGAACAGGACACCGCGGACCTCTTCGTGCGCACCCTGTCCCTCGGTGAGCTCACCGCGCAGCACGTCATGACGCCGCGCGTGAAGGTCAGCTCGCTCCAGGCCTCGGCCACCGCCGAGGACGTCGTCAACCTCACCCGTGCCACCGGACTGTCCCGCTTCCCCGTCTACCGGGAGAAGATCGACGAGATCGTCGGCATGGTCCACCTCAAGGACGCCCTGGCCGTGCCCGTCCAGGACCGGCTGCGCACCCCCGTCGGCCGGATCGCCCGTCCGGCGCTGCTGGTGCCCGAGACCCTCCCGGTCCAGCCCCTGCTGGCCCGGCTGCGCAGCGAGCAGCCCATCGCCGTCGTCGTCGACGAGTACGGCGGTACGGCCGGCGTGGTCACCCTGGAGGACATCGTCGAGGAGATCGTCGGCGAGGTCCGCGACGAGCACGACGGTCAGGACGTCCCCGAGCTCGTCGCCGCCCCGCCCGAGGACGGCCGCCTCGCCTGGGACGCCGACGGCAGCTGCCGGGTCGACATCCTCCAGCGCATAGGCTTCGACGTGCCCGAGGGGCCGTACGAGACCGTCGCCGGGCTGGTCGCCGACCTGCTCGGCCGTATCCCCGCCGTCGGCGACCGGGCCGAGCTGCCCGGCTGGCGGCTCACCGTCCGCCAGGTCGGGCACTACCGCGCCGAGCGGGTCCGCCTGGTGCGCACCGTCCCCGCGGTCAACGTCATGGAGGCCGCCCGATGAGCGTGCTCCAACTCCTCTTCGCTGCCCTGCTCGTGCTCGCCAACGGCTTCTTCGTCGGCGCCGAGTTCGCGCTGGTCTCGGTGCGCCGCAGCCAGATCGAACCGCTCGGCACGGCACGCGCCCGCCAGGTCCTCTACGGCCTCGAACGGCTCCCCCAGATGATGGCGGCGGCCCAGTTCGGCATCACGGTGTGCTCGCTGACGCTCGGCGCGGTCGCCGAACCGACGGTCGCGCACCTGCTGGAGCCGGTCTTCGAGTGGATCCACCTGCCGCACGGCATGATCCATCCGCTGGGCTACGTCATCGCCCTGGCCGCGGTCGTCTTCTTCCACCTCGTCATCGGCGAGATGGTCCCGAAGAACCTCGCCATGGCGGCCCCGGAGAAGGTCGCCCTGTGGCTCAGCCCCGGCCTGGTCTGGTTCGCCCGCTTCTGCAGGCCGATCACCATCGCCCTCGGCGCCTGCGCCCGGGGCATCCTGCGGCTCTTCCACGTCGAGCCCAAGGACGAGGTCGAGGCGGTGTTCACCAGCGAGCAGCTGAACCGGCTGGTGGAGGACTCCGGCCAGGCGGGCCTGCTGGACCCCGAGGAACAGGAACGCCTGGAGGACGCGCTGGAACTGGGCTCGCGCCCGGTGACGGACGTCCTGCTCAAGCGTGAGTCCCTGGTGACGGTGCGGCCCTCGGTGACCCCGGGCCAGATCATCGAGCTCACCGGCCGTACCGGGTACTCACGCTTCCCGATCGCCGCGGAGAACGGCGCCTTCATGGGATACCTGCACGTGAAGGACGTACTGGACCTGGAGGACTCGCAGCGGGCGGTGCCCCAGCAGATCTGGCGGCCGATGACGAAGCTCCGCTCCGACCTGCCGCTGGACGACGCGCTCACGGTGATGCGGCGGGCGGCGACCCACCTCGCTCAGGTGGCGGACGGGTCGGGCAAGGTGCTGGGTCTGGTCGCCCTGGAGGACGTACTGGAGCTGCTGGTGGGAGAGGTCCGGGATCCTGCGCACCGGGAGCTGCCGGAGGTCCGGGTCACCGAGCCCCGAAGCAGCGAGGAGGCGTTGGCGTCGTAATTCGTCGGCTGCGGCCGAGTGGGGGCTGACCGCGCAGTTCCCCGCGCCCCTGAGTGGGTGCATGCAATGTCTGCCCAGCTGCACCCACTGCTTTCAGGGGCGCGGGGAACTGCGCGACAAGCCCCCACCGGCCCGCGGCCGACGAACTACATCGCCGAAGGGTCCTGCGGCCCCCGCCCCGACAGGACCTCCCCGTACGCCTGCATCAGATCCGGCAGCCGCAGTGTCGACAAGTCGTCCCGCGTCGGCATCCCCGGGTACGTCGACAACCGAAGATCCCGGTACGCGCAGCTCTTCTCGTACAGCGTCCGCAGGAACCGCCCGTTGCCGAGCTCGTCGATCCACCCCTGGTCCACCACGTGCCCGGCGATGGAGCGCAGCTCGTCCAGCGCCTCCTCGTCCCAGGCGTCGCCGTTCTCCGCCGCCAGCACCTCGCCGATGGAGGTGAGTTCCAGGGGGCGGTAGGACGGGAAGTCCACGCGGGTCGTGAAGCGGGACGACAGACCGGGGTTCGCGGCCAGCAGGCGGTCCATGCCCTCCGGGTAACCGGCGAGGATCACGACCAGGTGGTCCCGGTTGTCCTCGGCCCGCTTCAGCAGGACCTGGAGCGCCTCGTCGCCGTACGCGTCGCCCTTGCCGTAACCGGAGTTGGAGAGCGAGTACGCCTCGTCGACGAAGAGCACCCCGCCGAGGGCCGAGTCGATCAGTTCGTTCGCCTTGACCGCCGTCTGGCCGAGGTACTCCCCTACCAGGTCGGCCCGCTGCGCCTCCACCAGATGGTCGCCGCCGAGCAGCCCGAGGGCGTAGAAGACGCGGCCCAGGATGCGGGCCACCGTGGTCTTGCCCGTGCCGGAGGGTCCGGAGAAGACGAAGTGACGTTTGGGCGGCTGCACCGGCAGGCCCTGCCCGGCGCGCAGGCGGGCCATGTTCAACTGGGCGGACAGGGCCTTGACCTGGCGCTTCACGGGCTCCAGCCCCACCATGCGCTCCAGTTCGGTGAGCGCCTCCTCCAGTAAGACGGGATCGGTCGGCCCCGCGGGCAGCGGCCCCGCGTGCAGCGGTCCCGCGGGCGGGCCGGACCTCTCGCGGCCTGTCGGATCGGTCATCGAGGGCAGCGGACCGGCTGGCGGCGGCTCCGGATCGGAGAGCTTCAGCTCCCGTCCCTCGACGCCGAAGAGCGGCTCGATCCCGTCGGGCCCCTCCAGCACGTCCTGGCCGAACCCGGTGAGCGTGATCGCCGCGAGGTCGGCGGGGTCGTCGTACCCGTCGCCTTCGGCGATCGCGGCGAGCCGGGCCGAGGTGTCCATGAAGGCGGGGTCGACGCGGTGCACGGCCCGGTAGAGGGGGAGCGCGGCGGCGGAGCGGCCGGTCCCCTCGTGCGCCCGGGCCAGCCAGTAGCGCAGCTCCTTGCGCTGGGGCTGTTCGCTGCGGCAGCGCATGAGGGCCGCCGAGAGCAGGGGCTCGGCCTGTCCGTACATCTCCAGGCGGACCCGGGCCATGCCGCCGAACAGGCCGGCCTCGATGCCGAGCATGGGGTCGTCGATCAGCGGGTCGGTGTGCCGGACCAACTGCTCCCAGTCCTTGACCAGGTAGGCGCGGCAGGCGTGCAGGAACCGGACCTGGTGGTCGGTGTCCACCGGGGGCAGTCCCGCGAGGGCCCGGTCGAGCTCGGGGACATGGCGTCCGTCCAGCCAGTGCGAGGCGTGCGCGAGCAGCAGGTCACGCGGGCTCTCCAGCACCGGTTGCACCCACCAGCCCAGCCAGTACCAGGAGTTGAGGGTGCGCCGGTGCCGGGCGCGCTGTTCGCCGAAGCGTTCGCGGTGCCGGAACATCCTGAGCAGCGCGGTCGTCGTGTCGACGCGCAGCGCGTGCAGTCCGAGCCAGCCGTCGGCCATCCCGGGGTCGATCCGCACCGCGGCCCGGAACTCCTCCTCGGCCTGCGGATAGGCGCCCATCGTGTAGGCGTCCACACCTCGCAGCCAGGCGAGGTCGGCCGGGGCCTCGGGACCCTGCGTGCCGAAATCCATCACGTCCCCCACAAACCGTGCCCCCGTGGTTTCACCACCGGGCCGACGCCCGGTGGCCGACTTCGTCCAACCGCTGTGCCGCGGACCGGAGTTGCAACGGTGCGCAGAGCAGTCGTCCGTAGGTCGCACCGAGGGCATCGTACCTGCGGTGGTGTCGCCCGCCGTAGGGTGCCGCACAGGCCGTTTGGCGAGGTGGGAGCAGATGAGGCGCACCGGGGGCGGTGACCGAGGGTGAGCGAATCGCGGCTCACAGCGTCCGGAAACCCGGGTGAGGGCAGAACGAAGCCCCCGATCACGGGGGAACAACCGGGGGCTTCGCGACTGCGGGCGACCTCGAACGGCCGCTCATTGAGAACGTAAGACCTGTACGGCCCCTCGGTCAAGCGGAGTTGGGCGACTGAGGCAAGTTCCTACTGGCGGGTCTTCACAGGTTCAACACATCGCCGCTGGACCGTCACCGTGGGTGACACCGTGGTCCGGTCCAATGGTCCCGGCGGGCCCGTTGGTGATCGCGTATCTCTCCCTGCACTGCCGTACCAGGAGGTCGGCGAAGGGCCGGGAGGGGTCTTCGGCGAAATGCCGCTGTTCCGCCACGACCCAGCGGTCCCAGAAATCCCGCAGTTCCGATCCGTCCCGGGAACGGCCGCGCGCCCAGGACTCCTCGCGGGGCAGCTCCATCCACAGCAGCCGCGCGAGGTGCGGCCGCAGTGCGCGCCGGCCGGCGCCGACCCCTTCCAGGAGGATCACCGGTGCGGGCGGCAGAGCGCGGGGCCGCCCGAAGCGGCGGGCGTGCCAGTCGTAGACGGCGTAGTGCGCGGTCTCGCCGCGGGCGAGCGGAGTGATCACCTCGTCCAGCAGCCGCCCGGTCCAGTCGAACAACTCGTCGTGGCTGGCGATGTCGTCGAGGTGCAGCACCGGCGCGCCGCCGAGGGCGTCGGCCAACTGACCGCAGAACGTGGACTTCCCGGAACCGGCGTGCCCGTCGATACCGATCAGACGGACCGGGCCGCAGGACGGCGGGAGCCGGCGGAGCCGGGAGGCGAGGTCGTGCACGATGTTCCTGAGGGCCGGGCGGGCGGGGCGCGGCCAGTCTAGTGACGGCCCGGCGCCGCTCGGCGGAACCACGGCTTCCCAGGTCATGCCAGTGGACCAGACCAATATTCGTGGGCGTGGCATGGGCCGAAGTGCTGGCAGGAGCATGCCGCCTCATCCATAGTTGGCGCACAACCGTGCATTGGCCCGCCCCGAATCGGACACCTGGGGGTCTTCCCGCCCATGAGCAGAGCCGAACAGCCGTCCCGCAGAACCGTTCTGGCCGTCGCGGTCGCCGCCGCGGTGGCAGGCACCACGGGTTCCGCGACCGCCGCCGGCCACCCGGCCGTCGCGGAATCCGACGAGACCGCCGGCCGCCCGGTCGACAACCACGCCTGGACCACCTACAGCGACTGGCGCGCAGGCACCGCGAGCGGCACCCGCGCCGTCGCCGGGAGGCGCCCCGGTGTCGTGATCGGCGCTCCCGCCGGGACCACCGAGTACACCGACCCGCACACCGGGACCACCGCCACCTGGGAGTACGCGACCTGGACCTCCCCGGTCCACACGCTCACCGTGCCCTCGACCGAGGTGATCGCCTCCTGGAACGCGCACACCCCGGCCGGCACCTGGATCCAGATCGAACTCCAGGGGACCTACTCCGACGGCACGGCCACCCCCTGGTACGTGATGGGCCGCTGGGCCGCCGGTGACGGGGACATCAAGCGCACCTCGGTGGACGACCAGACCGACGACAAGAGCTCGATCTGGACGGACACCTTCGCGATCGACGACCCGTCGACCGGCCTGCGCCTGGCCTCGTACCGACTGCGGCTGACCCTGTACCGCAGGCCCGGCGCGAAGAACACGCCGACGGTCTGGCGGCTCGGCGCGATGGGCTCGGACGTCCCGGACCGCTTCACCGTCCCGGCCTCCACGCCCGGTCTCGCCAAGGAGCTGATCGTCCCGCGCTACTCGCAGGAGATCCACAAGGGCCAGTACCCGGAGTACGACAACGGCGGCGAGGCCTGGTGCAGCCCCACCTCCTCGCAGATGATCATCGAGTACTGGGGCGGCCGGCTCACCGAGGAGCAACTGGCCTGGGTCGACCCGTCCTACGCCGACCCGCAGGTCTGCCACGCGGCCCGCTACACGTACGACTACCAGTACGCGGGCTGCGGCAACTGGCCGTTCAACGCGGCCTACGCGGCCACCTTCAAGGACCTCCAGGGCGTGGTGACCCGGCTCGGCTCGCTCACCGACCTGGAGACCCTGATCGCGGCCGGCATCCCGGCCATAACGTCCCAGTCGTTCCTCAAGGAGGAGCTGACGGGGGCCGGTTACGGCACTTCGGGCCACCTCATGACGGTGATCGGCTTCACCGCCGAGGGCGATGTGATCGCCAACGACCCGGCCTCGCCGAGCGACGAGGCGGTGCGGCGCGTCTACAAGCGGCGCGAGTGGGAGAACATCTGGCTGCGCACCAAGCGCTACAACGCCAGCGGCAAGGTCGTCTCCGGCACCGGGGGCGTCTGCTACCTGTACTTCCCCGCCTGCCCGACCCCGCGCCAGCGCAAGGCGCTCGCGGCGGTGGGCGTGCGCTGAACCGGCCCTGGAGCGGCCCCCGGCATCCGCCGGGGGCCGCTCCGCTGTGACCAAGGTCTCGGCCGCAAAAGCCGCCAGGAGTGGCAAGGTGGACGGATCGGCGGGGGAGTCCACTAGTACATCCGAGATCAGCGAGACGCCATGACCGCACACTCTGCCACCGCCGCCCGCGCCCGTACCGGCGGCCCCGAGGACCACGGTCCGAAGATCCTCGAACATGTCGCGGGCTGGACCCTCGTCGCGGTGATCGCGATGCTCGTCACGCAGCTCGGTCTCCTGTGACCTGATCCACAAGTCACCTGCCATACTGCGGATGTCCCGCCGCCAGCCCGAGACCAGGGGCGAAAACTTGAATATCAGTGATCAGCGTGAAGCCGCCCGGCTACGGGCCCGCGGCACCGAGCGCTCGGTTGCGCGCCGCGCCGAACTCATCGCCATCGGGCGGAAGTTGTTCGCGGACACGTCCTACGACGCGCTCTCCATGGACGACATCGCCAAGCAGGCGCATGTCGCCAAGGGGCTGATCTACTACTACTTCCAGTCCAAGCGGGGCTACTACCTGGCGATCATCCAGGACTCCGTGGCGGACCTGGTCACCTACGCGGCGAGCGGCCTGGAGATGGAGCAGGTGGACCGCGTCCACCGCACCCTGGACAGCTATCTGCGCTACGCCGAGCACAACCAGGCGGCCTACCGCACGGTCGTCAGCGGCGGGGTCGGTTTCGACGCCGAGGTGCACGCCATCCGGGACGGGGTGCGCGACGCGATCGTCGCGACCATCGCCGAGGGGGCGTACGGCCGTACCGACATCTCCCCGCTGGCCCGCATGGGCCTGCTCGCCTGGGTGTGCAGCGTCGAGGGCGCCACCCTCGACTGGATCGACCGCCCGCCCCAGCTCTCCCGCGACACCATGCGCGACCTCCTGGTGAAGACGCTCGGCGCGTCGATGCGGGCCATCGAGGAACTGGACCCCGCCTACCCGGCCCCGGAGCCGGCCCGTCGCGGCGACTGACCCCCCGACGGGCGGTGCCCGGGACCCGGCGAGGGGCGGAGGCTCGTGGTCCCCCGCCCCAAGTCCCCCCGTGGGGCCGGTCAGTTCATGACCCGGCCCCGGCTAGTTGATCGCCTTGATCAGCTCGCCGCCCGAGGTGTCCCCGCTCAGCTCCCAGAAGAAGGTGCCGCCCAGGCCCTGCTGGTTCTTGTACGTCATCTTCGTCGCGATGGTCGCGGGGGTGTCGTAACTCCACCAGTTGTTGCCGCACTTGGCGTACGCGGTGCCGCCGACCGTCCCCGTCGCCGGGCACTTGGTCTTGAGCACCTTGTAGTCGTCGATGCCCTGCTCGTAGGTGCCCGCCGCCGGACCCGTCGCGGTGCCGCCCGGTGCCGACTGGGTCACGCCGGTCCAGCCGCGGCCGTAGAACCCGATGCCGAGGAGCAGCTTGGAAGCCGGGATGCCGAGACCCTTGAGCTTGTCGATGGTCGCCGAGGTGTGGTAACCGGCCCTGGGAATGCCGGAGTAGGAGTTCAGCGGCGAGTGCGGGGCCGTCGGTCCTGCCGCGTCCCAGGCGCCGAAGTAGTCGTACGTCATCGGGTTGTACCAGTCGACGTACTGGGCCGCGCCCGCGTAGTTCGCCGCGTCGATCTTGCCGCTGGCCGTGGCGTCCGCGGTGATCGCGGCCGTCACCAGCGAACCGCTGCCGAACTTCGAACGCAGCGCCGCCATCAGGTTCTTGAACGCCTCCCGGCCACTGGTGTCACAGGTGTTGCCGCAGGCGTTCGGGTACTCCCAGTCGATGTCGATGCCGTCGAAGACGTCGGCCCACTTGGAGTTCTCGACCAGGTCGTAGCAGGACTGCGCGAACGCGGCGGGGTTGCGGGCGGCCTCACCGAAACCGCTCGACCAGGTCCAGCCGCCGAACGACCAGAGGACCTTCAGGCCCGGGTGCTTCTTCTTCAGCTCGCGCAGCTGGTTGAAGTTGCCGCGCAGCGGCTGGTCCCAGGTGTCCGCGACGCCGTCCACGGACTCGGCCGCCGTGTAGGTCCGGTCGGTCGCCGCGTAGGCGTCGCCCATCGCGCACTTTCCGCCGGTGACGTTGCCGAAGGCGTAGTTGATGTGGGTCAGCTTCGCCGCGGAGCCCGAGGTCTCGATGTTCTTGACGTAGTACTTGCGGTCGTAGGTGCCCCATTCGGTGAAGTAGCCGACGACCTTGGAGCCGGCCGCCTTCGCCTGGGGAGTCTCGGGGGTCGCGGTGGCGCTGCTCGCGCCGGCCAGCAGGCCCGCGCCGAGGACCGCGCAGCACGCGGCGGAGACGAGCGCCCGGAAGCGGGTGCGGTGGGGAATGTGCATCGGTGTCTCCTCGTGGGGGAGAGGGGAACGCCAGCCGATTGGCATGAACGCGGTAACGCGTTGCCGGAACAGTAGGAGGACTAGACCACCACGTCAATGGTTCGGACCAATCCCGGGTCGATTCGAGGCCGGTTGCCGGTGCGCTGGGATATCTTGAAGTAAGCGGTCGTTAACCAGTGACCGGGTGTCTCCTTTCGGGCATACTCACAGGGCGCAGCCGCTGGTCAGCAGCTTCCGAGACCCGGGAGACGCGAGCAGCGACCGGCGTCCAGTGAGACCGGCGGAGCCGCCCCACCCCACGGCGCGCGTCCGCCAGCGCCCCAACAGGGAGGAGAGCGTCGCCATGCCCGACCGCGCCCCGCAGCCGGTGGACCGGCAACTGCCCACGGACGAGGCCCGGGATCTGATCTCGCTCGTCCGCGACATCGCGCACCACGAGATCGCCCCGAAGGCGGCCGAGGAGGAGGACGCCGGGCACTTCCCGCGCGAGGTCTTCACCCTGCTCTCCCGGACCGGACTGCTCGGTCTGCCCTACGACTCCGAACACGGCGGCGCCGACCAGCCGTACGAGGTCTACCTCCAGGTCCTCGAGGAGCTCGCCGCGGCCCGCCTCACCGTCGGCCTCGGCGTCAGCGTGCACACCCTCGCCTGCTACGCGCTCGCCACCTACGGCACCAAGGAACAGCAGGTCGAGCATCTGCCCGCGATGCTCGGCGGCGGACTGCTCGGCGCCTACTGCCTCTCCGAGCCGTCCTCCGGCTCGGACGCGGCCTCACTGCGCACCAGAGCCGTCCGGGACGGCGAGGACTGGGTGATCACCGGCACCAAGGCGTGGATCACCCACGGCGGGGTCGCCGACTTCTACACGGTCATGGCGCGCACCGGCGAGGAGGGCCCGCGCGGGATCACCGCGTTCCTGGTGCCCGCCGACGCGGACGGCGTGAGCGCCGCGGCGCCGGAGAAGAAGATGGGCATGAAGGGCTCGCCCACCGCCCAGGTCCACTTCGACGGGGTGCGCGTCCCGGACGCGCGCCGCATCGGCGACGAGGGGCAGGGCTTCGCCATCGCCCTCTCCGCGCTCGACTCGGGGCGGCTCGGCATCGCGGCCTGCGCGATCGGCGTGGCCCAGGCGGCCCTCGACGAGGCGGTCGGCTACGCGACCGGGCGACAGCAGTTCGGGCGGCCGATCGCCGACTTCCAGGGGCTGCGCTTCATGCTCGCCGACATGGCGACCCAGATCGAGGCGGGCCGGGCGCTGTACCTCGCGGCGGCGCGGCTGCGGGACGCCGGACGGCCCTTCGCCAAGCAGGCGGCCATGGCCAAGCTGCACTGCACCGACACCGCGATGAGGGTCACCACCGACGCCGTCCAGGTCCTCGGCGGGTACGGCTACACCGCGGACTTCCCGGCCGAGCGGTACATGCGCGAGGCCAAGGTCCTCCAGATCGTCGAGGGCACCAACCAGATCCAGCGGATGGTCATCGCCCGTCACCTGGCAGGTCCGGAGACGCGCTGAACTGACCGGGCCTGACCTGCGGCGCCGCGAGCCGTACCCACTCCGGGTCGTGGCGCCCCGGCAGCGTGCGCCCGCCGCTCGCCCAGGTGCGCATCAGGTCCCGGTAGATGGGCGGGTCCTGGGGCGGCGGTGGGGCCGGACGGTAGCGCGGGTTCGACGGAACCGATTCTGCGACCGGTGCATACGTACGGTTCATACCGGGGCAACGCGGAAGCCGGTGGCCGGGTCACGGTGCCCGCAATCGAGCGTGAGTTCACGGACGTCCCGCCGGGCGCCGCGGTCTGACGTACCGTCAGCGAACCGCCTACGAGGGCAACGGGCCGCATGCCGAGCGCGAACACCTGTGGGCGGCCACGATCGGGCTGTTGGCCCGCCTGCACGCCTGCTACGACTGGGCGGTCGCCGGACTCGCCCGCTCACCCCTCGTCGAGGCGGCGTTCGAGCGGCTGGCGGTACCGGCTGACCCGGACACACTGATCCTGCACCACGGCGGCCTGCGGGCCATGGTGCAGGGCAGCTACGGGGGTTGAGCGAGACCGCTCAGGCGGCCTGGCGGCGCATCACCGGCACCCGCATGGGACGCGAACCGGGGCCACCGACGTGCGAGAACGGCTGGGTCCGCCAGTCGAGCCCCTGAGGGAGCGTCAATAGCAGGGCGGTGTCCTGCTCCTGGGGCTGGGCCGACTCGTCCGCCGACCGGGCCTCGGAGGCCTTGCGGCCCGTACCGGCGCAGACCGTGAGGCCGAACGGGTTCCACGGCGAGGCGCACAGCGCGTGCTCCGGCAGCACCTCCTCGTCCGCCAGCAGGGCGATGGGCTGCGCGCAGTCCGGGCAGATCACCCGGTACATCTCGAAGGTGTCGTACGCGTCGAACTCCTCGTCGAGGGCGTCCGGTTCGACGCCCTCCGGCTGGGACTCGACAACTGCCTGGAGACGCTTGGGCGCGGTACGACCAGGACGCTGAAGACTCTGCATTGGGTTCTCCCCCTCGGGCTGGGCCGTGAAGGCGCTGCGGCCTCGACCACAGCAAGCACTTCCCGCCCCGTCGCGGCGGTAATCACGAGAACATCACGGAGGCCCTCGCCGGGGTGTGGCCTTCGTCACATGCCCCTCGCAGATGCCCCGGGCGGTCGCTTTCTCCCCCGGACGGCTCACGGGCGCCGCTCGGTCACATCACGAACCGGGCATGACCTGGGCCGCTCAGGTATCCGAGGAGATCAGGCGCACTGTAGGTTCTTGCGCCATGGAGGAGCTGGACCGACAGATCGTGCAGCTGCTCGTCAAGGACGGGCGGATGAGTTACACGGACCTGGGCAAGGCCACGGGTCTGTCCACCTCGGCCGTGCACCAGCGGGTGCGACGGCTGGAGCAGCGGGGTGTCATCCGCGGGTACGCCGCGGTGGTCGACCCCGAGGCGGTGGGCCTGCCCATGACCGCCTTCATCTCGGTGAAACCGTTCGATCCCAGCGCCCCCGACGACATCGCGGACCGCCTGAAGGGCGTCCCCGAGATCGAGGCGTGCCACAGCGTGGCGGGCGACGAGAACTACATCCTGAAGGTGCGGGTGGCGACCCCTCACGAGCTGGAGGAGCTGCTGGCGCGCCTGCGGTCGCTGGCGGGTGTCTCGACCCGCACCACGGTCGTGTTGTCCACCCCGTACGAGGCCAGACCGCCGCGCATCTGATCCCACGGGTGCCACGACTCCTCAGGGCGCGGGGACCCGTGTGACCGGCCACGACGCACCGGCGCCGACCGTCGACCCGCACCCGTGCGGTGCGAAGCCCCCTGCGAAACTGTCCCCATGAGTGAACCGAAGACCGTCCTCCTCCGCCGCGGCGAGGTCCACAGCCCCGCCGACCCGTTCGCCACGGCGATGGTCGTGGAGCGGGGCCAAGTCGCCTGGGTCGGCTCGGAGGGCGCCGCCGACGCCTTCGCGGACGGTGTCGACGAGGTCGTGGACCTGGACGGCGCTCTGGTCACCCCCGCGTTCACCGACGCACATGTGCACACGACCGCCACGGGTCTCGCGTTGACGGGCCTGGACCTGTCCGACACGCCCTCTCTGGACGCGGCCCTGACTCTCGTACGGGAGTTCGCCGCCGCCCGCCCCGACGACTCCGTCCTCCTGGGGCACGGCTGGGACGCCGCCCGCTGGCCCGGCAACCGCCCGCCCACGCGCGCGGAGCTCGACGAGGCCACCGGCGGCCGTCCCCTCTATCTGAGCCGCATCGACGTCCACTCGGCGGTGGTGACGACGGCCCTGCTCGACATGACCTCCCTCGGAGCGGTGGACGGCCCCCTCACCGCCGACGCCCACCACGCGGTCCGCGCCAAGGCCCTCGGCTCGGTGTCCCCGGCCCAGCGTGTGGAGGCACAGCGCGCCGCACTCGCCCGCGCCGCCTCCCTCGGCATCGGGACCGTTCACGAATGCGCAGGCCCCGAGATCTCCTCGGAGGACGACTTCACGGGCCTGCTGCGGCTGGCCCGTGAGGAGCCCGGCCCGCGGGTGGTCGGCTACTGGGCCGAGCAGGGCGACGAAGGGGTGGCCAGGGCGCGTGAGCTCGGCGCGCTCGGCGCCGCCGGTGATCTCTTCGTCGACGGGGCCCTCGGCTCCCACACCGCGTGCCTGCACGAGCCGTACGCCGACGCCGGCCACACCGGACTCGCCTACCTGGACGCCGACGCCGTGGCCGCCCATGTCACCGCCTGCACCGAGGCGGGCCTCCAGGCCGGCTTCCACGCCATCGGGGACGCGGCCGTGACCGCCGTGGTCGAGGGTGTCCGGGCCGCCGCTGAGAAGCTCGGCCTCGCCCGCGTCCGGGCCGCCCGGCACCGCGTCGAGCACGCCGAGATGCTCACCCCCGAGGCCGTCGCCGCCTTCGCCGAGCTCGGGCTGACCGCCTCCGTCCAGCCCGCCTTCGACGCCCTGTGGGGCGGCGAGGACGGCATGTACGCCCGGCGCCTGGGCCGGGAGCGGGCGAGCCGGCTCAACCCCTTCGCGGCCCTCCTGCGGGCCGGTGTCCCGCTCGCCTTCGGCTCCGACAGCCCCGTCACCCCGCTCGACCCGTGGGGCACGGTCCGCGCCGCCGCCTTCCACCGCACCCCCGAACACCGCGTCTCCGTGCGCGCCGCCTTCACCGCGCACACCCGCGGCGGCTGGCGGGCCGTCGGCCGGGACGACGCGGGCGTCCTGGTGCCCGGCGCCCCCGCGGACTACGCGGTGTGGCGCACCGGCGAACTGGTGGTGCAGGCCCCCGACGACCGGGTGGCCCGCTGGTCCACCGACCCGCGCTCCGGCACTCCCGGCCTGCCCGACCTGAGCCCGGGCCGTGACCTGCCCGTCTGTCAGCGGACCGTGGTCGGCGGACGGACGGTCTTCGTACGGCCGGGCGAGTGATCTGTGGGGGTGGCGCGGTACCGGTCGCCCGCCGACCCGCTGTCGCGCGACCTGCGCATCCTCCGCCCTGACCAGGGCTTTGACGGAAGATCCGCAGGTCAAACGACTGTTGACAGCTGACGGCAGGAGGCGGGTAGGTTCGGCCGGGTCCACCACCGGACGCCCGACCGGGGAACCTCCGCCCAGTCGTCGCAGCGCCGCTGGGTCAGGGACGGTGTGCCGCACCGGAGCACCGCCACTGGGAGCCAGGCTCAGCGCTCGCGCCACGGCGAGGGAACGTTCCGTCCGGCCGGGGAGGTGTGACCCGGGTGGGGCCCGGGCGCTCAGTAGACAACGGCTTTCGGTCGACCCGCAGCCAGCGGGCCCCAGGTCGGCCCGAAGGGCGCCGGGCCCCCATCCGCAGCGGGAGCGGAGGATTCCGCCAAAACGGCCAAAACTCCTAGCCTTACCCCGCTCTTGTGGAAACGACACCAGCATACGAACGCCTTGTCACGTCATCGCAGGCCGTGCGCACTATGGTGGACGCCTGCGCGATGACTCGAAGGGGCAGCGGTGAACGAGGGCGACGGGACCCACACGGGCCAGGAGAGGCGATTCGGCCCGCTCGGCACGGCGTTGGTGATCATTCCGACCTACAACGAGGCGGAGAACATCAAGGCCATCGTCGGCCGGGTGCGCAAGGCCGTCCCGGAGGCGCACGTCCTCGTGGCCGACGACAACAGCCCCGACGGCACCGGCAAGCTCGCCGACGAACTGGCCGTCGAGGACGACCAGGTCCACGTCCTGCACCGCAAGGGCAAGGAGGGCCTCGGCGCCGCCTACCTCGCGGGCTTCCGCTGGGGCCTGGAGCACGACTACGGCGTCCTGGTCGAGATGGACGCCGACGGCTCCCACCAGCCCGAGGAACTGCCCCGCCTGCTGACCGCCCTCAAGAGCGCCGACCTCGTCCTCGGCTCCCGCTGGGTGCCCGGCGGCCGGGTGGTGAACTGGCCCAAGTCCCGCGAGGTCATCTCCCGCGGCGGCAGCCTCTACTCGCGCGTCGCCCTCGACCTGCCCCTGCGTGACATCACGGGCGGCTACCGCGCCTTCCGCCGCGAGACCCTCGAGGGCCTCGGCCTCGACGACGTGGCCTCCCAGGGCTACTGCTTCCAGGTGGACCTCGCCCGCCGTGCGGTCAAGGCCGGCTACCACGTCGTCGAGGTGCCGATCACCTTCGTCGAGCGCGAACTCGGCGACTCCAAGATGAGCCGCGACATCCTCGTGGAGGCCCTGTGGCGGGTCACCACCTGGGGCGTGGGGGAGCGGGTCGGCAGGCTCACGGCGCGCGGAAAGCGCGCACAGCCGTAGCCCCAGGACCCCGCGGGCGCGGTTGATCGGTCCCTTATGCCGTGCTGAGCCGCGCCCAGGCACACTGGACGCATGACGACAGGCACCC
>NZ_LJBR01000280.1 GCF_001282115.1 Streptomyces sp. NRRL B-24085
CTGCGGCCCCGCCCTCGTTCATGAACGGCGTATGGCGGTCCCGTTGCAGCCCCCACGACTCCCTTGAACCACCCCCCACGGCCCCCTACGGTCAAGTCACCGGTTCATCCCGGCCGTGTGCCCGAGTGGTTCAGGGACTCGCCTGCGCTGCATCCATCAGCGAGCTCCGCTCGCGGGGAGTTACGCGGGTCCGATCCCCGCCACGGCAGGAAGACACGACGGGACCCGGTGACGGCCGTGTGCCCGAGTGGTTCAGGGACTCGCCTGCAAAGCGAGTTACGCGGGTTCGATTCCCGCCACGGCCTCTGTGGAGAGGGGACGGCATCTCGTTCGAGGTGCCGTCCCTTTCCCGTGGGGCGTCCTACGCTTGCGGCGGTTGTGGTCGTGAGTGAGGAGGACGCGGGCGTGGTCGACAGTGGGGCGGAGCCGCCCTTTCCCGATTCCCTGGGGGCGGAGCGGGCGCCTGACCCGCACGCGCTGCTCGGGCCCGTGCTCGGGTTTCTCGGCGTGTGGCGCGGTCGGGGGCGGGGCGGGTATCCGACGCTCGACGGTGACTTCGGGTACGCGCAGGAGGTCCGGTTCAGTCACGACGGGCGGCCCTTCCTCCGGTACGAGGCCCGGGCCTGGCTGCTCGACGACAACGGGGCGCCCTTGCGGCCCGCGGCCCGGGAGAGCGGGTGGTGGCGGTTGCAGCCGGACGGCCGGGTGGAGGCGCTGGTCACCCAGCCCACCGGCATCACCGAGATCCTGGTCGGGCACGCCCAGGGGGGCACGGTCGATCTCGCCACGCACTCCGTGGCGCTCACCCCCACCGCCAAGGACGTGACCGCCACCCGTCGCCGCTACACCCTCGCCGACGCCGGCACCCTCGACTTCGTGCACGATCTCGCAGCCGTCGGGCAGCCCTTGCAGCACCACCTCTCGGCGACGCTGCGGCGTGCGGCCGGTCAGAGCACCCCGCCCACCTCGTCCTGGAACAGCTCCGTCCAGTAGTGCCAGTCCGCGTCCGTCGTCGTGCCCGTGGGGTCGATCGTGGACAGGGCGCGGATCATCGTCTTGGCGACCTGGACGTACAGCGTGTTCGTCAGTTCGTGGGCGAGCGACTCGTCTATCCGGCGCTCCCGGTGCAGGAGCCAGAGGGTGAAGGCGAGGGTGGAGATGTCGGTGTTGAGGGGGTGGAGCGTGCCCTCGCGCTCGCTCCAGTTCAGGACCGCGCCCGTCTCGCCGTCGACGACCAGGGTGTTGTCCTCGATCAGGTGGCCGAGGACGATCAGGTGGCCGGCGCGCGGCGGGAGGGCGACCAGGTGCTCGGCCCGGTGCTCCGCGAGGGTGGGGAGCGGGGCGTCCGGGTCGGTGTGGAAGAGGACGCCGTCCTCGGGCAGGCCCGTCTCCGCGAGGAAGCGGCGGGTCGGGGCGTGCGTGAGCGTGGACGGGAAGTCGATGTCCTCGAAGCGGGCGACCCGGTTCCGGCCGAACTCATGGTCCAGGAGGCGCGGCGGGAGGTCCAGGGCCAGGCCGGAGTCCGTGCCCGGGCCCGCCACCAGGGCCAGCGGGCGGATCAGTGCCGCGATCTTCCAGAACGTCGGCACGTCGCCGCCCGTGCCCTCCTCGAACACCGTCAGCAGTTGGCGCGTCGCGTCCTCCACCGCCGTGGGGCCGAAGCGGCCGGCGTAGGCGGCGAACTGGCCGCGCACCTCCGTCAGTTCGTCCGTCGCCGTCGCGAAGCGGACCAGGGTGGGGAGCGACGGGGCCAGCGGGGTGCGGTCCATCAGGTCGGGGCGGGCGTGGAAGAACGCCGTCGTGGAGACCTCGCCGGTGACTCCGTCGAGCAGGACCGACTCCGTCTCCCTGCCGTGCAGGTCCGTGAGCCCGCCGATCACCAACTGGTCGCGCAGCTCCTCGCTGAGCCGTCCGGCCGGGTCGGAGGTGGAGTCCGCGACCGTGCGCAGGCCCTGACTGCGCAGCTCCTCGAAGGTGAACAGGTCGCTGTCGGCGGGCAGTCCGGGGCCGCTGAGCCAGCGGCGGGTCGACGCATGCGAGATGTACGGCTGCAGTTCGTCCTCGGTCAGTCTGATCGCCGCTACGGCGGCATCGGTCGTGCTCATGGCTCCCCCGTGTGCTTCGTACGCAGTCCCCTGGCCGGGCACGGCACGGCGAACCCGTCGGGCCTGCGCTCGTCCCCCACTGCTCGAAACACTACGCGCCGCCACTGACAACGCCCCCGTACCAAGGAGACGTCAGAGCACCCTGACGCGTTCCCGTCCCGCGAGAATCGCCTCCACCGTCTGCGCGGGGGTGTCCAGCCACAGGCCGATCGGCGGTGCCGAGGTCCGCAGCGCCTCGTCCAGCGCCGCCAGGACCACCACGTACAGCGGCCGGGTGCGGACCAGCCCGACGTACGCCGGGAGGGCCCCGCCCAGCACCACGTCCTGTACGACCGCCGTGCATCCGGCTTCCGCGTACGCGTCCGCCGCCGCCGCCGCCGACAGCCGCTACCGCAGGCCGAGTCGGGCGGCAGCCTCCTCGGAGGCCCCGGGTGCGTACTCCTCGCGTCCGGTCACGATCATCCGCCGGAACACGTCAGCGCGGACATGCGCCGCCCGCGGCAACCGCTCCGCCGGCGCCTGCGCGACCGTCGACTCCCCTGCCCCATCACCCCGGTGACCAGCAGCACGACCCCGCGCATCACGCGAAGTACACGCCGCCCACCACGACGACGGTCGCCGCCACCACGAACAGCAGGATCCACAGCGCCAACTTGCCGAGGCCGGGCGGCGGTTCGTACTCGCGGGGCTCCTGCCCGGGCGTGCTCACCGGTCCGTCACCACCGCGGCCTGCGGGCGGATCGGCAGCCGGTTGACGGGCCGGCCGGTCGCGGCCCGTACGGCGGAGGCGACGGCCGCCGGTGACGTGACCACGGGCACCGCGCTGGCCGCCTTCGCGCCGAACGGGGCGACCACGTCCCGCTCCTCCACGAGCTTGACGATCCGGATGTCCGGCGCGTCCAGGGCCGTCGGCAGGGCGTATCCCGTGAGGTCCGGGTGGCGGATCAGGCCGCGCGCGCTGCGCAGGTTCTCCGTCAGCGCTATGCCGACGCCCTGGGTGACGCCCGCCTCGATACGGGCCTCCAGCTGGGCGGGGTTGAGGATCCGGCCCACGTCCTGGGCGAGCGCCAGCTCGACCACGCGGACCGAGCCGAGTTCGATGTCGACGTCGACGACCGCGCGGATCGCGCAGAACGCCATACCGACGAAGGCGTCGCCCTGGCCCGTCTCGTCGAGGGGTTCCGTCGGGTGCGGACGGCACTGGGCGGTGGCCCACAGTTCCTTGCCGTCCATGGCCTCGGTGACGGTCGTCGACAGGACGCCGTCGTAGGAGGTGATCTTGCCGTCGGTGATCTGGAGGAGTTCGGTGGACATGCCGAACTTGTGCGCCAGGGGCTGAAGGAGCTGGGTGCGGACCATCTTGGCCGCCCGTTCCACCGCGCCGCCGGAGACCCAGGTGTGACGGCCACGCGCGCCCGCGCCCGCGGGAGGCTGGTCGGTGTCGACGGGGGCCACGTGGACCTCGTCGATGCCGAGCGTCTCCTGGACGATCTGACGGGCCAGCGTGGTGAATCCCTGGCCGGTCTCGACGGCCGCGCAGAGCACCGTGGCGACGCCGTCCTGGACCCGTACGGTCGCCGTGGAGACCTCGTCCGCGCCCTCGGCGCCCAGCATGTGCACCATGCCCAGGCCGTAGCCGACGCCCCGGCGGATCGCGCCCGGTTCGCCCGCGCCCTCGGGTCCGCCGGGCAGCAGCCACTCGTCCTCGGGGGTGTCCTTGGGCAGCGCCGGGAGCGGGAAGTCCCGTACGGCTTGCAGCAGTTCGGCGACCGGGGCCGGGCAGGTCACCGTCTGGCCGGTGGGGAGCACGTCCCCCGTCGCCAGTACGTTCCGCAGGCGCAGTTCCGCCGGGTCGACACCCAGCTTCTTGGCGAGCTTGTCCATCTGCGCCTCGTAGGCGGCGCACACCTGCATCGCGCCCTCGCCGCGCACATGGCCGGAGGGCGGGTTGTTGGTGCGCACGGCCCAGCCCTCGATGAAGGCGTTCGGCACGACGTACGGCCCGCAGGCGAAGCCCACGGCGGCGGCCAGGGCCTCGGAGGAGGTGTCGGCGTAGGCGCCCGCGTCGAGCAGGATCTGCGCCTCGACCTTGACCAGCTTGCCCTCGGCGTCGGCGTGGTGGCGGTACCGCAGCAGCGTCGGGTGGCGGTGCACGTGGCCGAGGAAGGACTCCTCGCGGGTGGCCGTCAGCTTCACCGGGCAGCCGGTCTTGAGCGCGAGCAGGCCGAGCGGGAGCTGGAAGCCCTGGTCCTCGCGGTCGGCGGTGGCGCCGGGGACTCCGGTGACGACGACCTTGACGCGCTCGGGTTCGAGGCCGTAGCAGGCGGCGGCCGTGTCGCGGTCGGTGTGCGGGTCGGTGGAGGCGAGGTACAGCTCCACACCGCCGTCGGGGCGGGGCACCGCGAGGCCGGCCTCGGCGCCGATGGGTGCGGGGTCCTGGCGGCCGATGCGGTACTGGCCCTCGACGACGATCTCGCCGGTCACCGAGGGGTCGCCGTGCTGGAGCGGGATGTGCCGGACCAGGTTGCCGTCGGGGTGCAGGGGCTCGGCCTCGAAGGCCTGCTCCGGGTCGGTGACCGGGTCGAGGATCTCGTACTCGACGATGACGGCGGCCGCGGCCATGCGCGCGGTGTCGGGGTGGTCGGCGGCGACGGCCGCGATGGGCTCGCCGTGGTGGCGTACCACCTCGGAGGCGAACACCGGGCGGTCGGCCCGGCCGCGGCCGTGCACCGGTCTGCCGGGCACGTCCTCGTGGGTGACGACCGCGCGGACCCCGGGCATCTCGCGCGCGTGGGTGGTGTCGATGGACACGATGCGCGCGTGCGCGTGCGGGGAGCGCAGGACGGCCGCCCACAGCAGGCCCTCGGCCCACAGGTCGGCCGCGTAGGGGAAGGTGCCCTCGGTCTTGGCGCGCGCGTCGGCGGCCGGCAGGGAGACGCCGATGCCGTGCGGAATCGGCTCGGGCGCGGGTGCTGCCTCCGCGGCGGTGGTCGCGGTGGCGGCTTCGTTGCTCACGCCTGGCCTCCGTCCTGTCCCTGTCCGTACGCCTGCTCATGCGGCCCGGAGGCGTTCGGGAACCCCGGGGAGTCGAACGCCGACGGGTGGACGCCGCCGGCGCCGGGACCCGCCTGGTGCGGAATACGTGCCTCGTCGCCGTCCGTCTCAGCGTCGGCCGCCGCGTGGGCCTCGCGTTCGGCGACGACCTCCTTGACGGCGTCGACGACACCCCGGTAGCCGGAGCAGCGGCAGAGGTTGCCGCACAGCGCCTGGCGGGTCTCCAGCTCGGTGGGGGCGGGGTTGCCCTCCAGCAGGTCGTGCACGGTCATCGCCATGCCGGGCACGCAGAAGCCGCACTGCACGGCCCCGCACCGGGCGAGGGCGCGCTGCACGTCCGACGGCTGTCCGTCCTCGGCGAGGCCCTCGACGGTACGGACCTCACTGCCGGCGGCGGTCACGGCGGGCACCAGGCAGGAGGCGACGAGCCGTCCGTCGACCTGGACGTTGCACGCCCCGCACTCGCCCTGCGAGCAGCCGTCCTTGGCGCCGGCGAGTCCGAGCCGCTCGCGCAGGACGTAGAGCAGCGACTCGCCGATCCAGGCGTCGGTGACGGGGCGGTCGACGCCGTTGACGCGCAGGACGTAGGCGGCCAGGGGGTGTTCCTCGCCGGGGAGCGCGGTGGCCTGGTCACCGGTGTCTTCTCCGGGGCCGACGGCGTGCTCCTCGGTGGCTTCCGGCGCCGGTTCGTCGTCGGCCGCCGCAGGGGCGTGCTCGGCGCCCGGCCCGTCGGGGCCGTCAGCGGCTTCCACGGCCTCTTCGGCGGCCTCGGGGGCCCCGGGGGCCACCGGTGCCTCGCCGGGGCCGGAAGGGGGCTGTGAGGCGGCTGCGGAG
>NZ_LJBR01000281.1 GCF_001282115.1 Streptomyces sp. NRRL B-24085
CGGGATGCGCCGGATGCCCGACAGCGCGCCGAGGTTGCCCAGCAGGGTGACGGGCGTGATCAGCACCGACAGCGGCCCCCACCAGCCCGTCACCATCGTGTCCGCCTGCATGTCCCGGAAGCTCGCCAGCGCACAGGTCCGGCAGAACACGCCCTCGCGCTTCAGGAACCGCATGATCACCACCATCCCCTGGTGGCCCCGGACCGTCACCGGGGCGGCCGGGACCGCTCCGCAGATCTGACAGGCGGCCGCCGACGGGTACGGTCCCGAGGGCTGCGGATACGGCACCGAAGGCTGCTGGTACGGCCCGGAGTTCGGCGCACAGGGCCCCGAAGTCGGCTGGTAAGCGGGGTGCGAGGGCGGCGGCGTGCTCAACGGGGGCCTCTCCGGGGGGACATGGCGAAACGCAGCAGCACCCTACTCGGCGAGCGCCGGCGGCAGCGGTGCGGTGTGCGTCACGATCAGGCCCGACACCGCTCGGGTCAGGGCCACGTACAGGCGCCGCAGGCCCGTGCGTTCGTCCGGCTCGCCGTCCACGACCGCCTGCGGCTCGTCCAGGACGACGTAGTCGTACTCCAGACCCTTGGCGAGGGACGCCGGGACCAGGGTCAGACGGGTCTCGGCCGTCGTCTCCTCGCCCGGGGCGAGGTACGGGATCCCCGCCTCCGTCAGCGCCTCGGCGAGGACCGGGACCCGGGCGTCCGCCGCGATCAGACCGGTCGAGCCCTCGTGGCGCAGCAACTCCTCGCAGGCGGCGACCACTTCGGCCGTGGCGGAGATCTCGCGCAGGTCGAAGAACCCCGGGTTCTCACGGACCGACGCCACCGGTGTGAGACCCGGCGCGATGTGCGGCAGCAGCCGGGAGGCGTACGTGATGACGTCCGTCGGCACCCGGAAACCGGCCGTCAGCTCCTCGATCACACCGTCCGACTTGCCGAGGTGCGCCAGCGCCTCGTCCCAACTCCGCGTCGCCCACGGTGTGGTGCCCTGCGCGAGGTCGCCCAGCACGGTCGCCGAACCGGTCGAGCAACGGCGGCCGACCGCCCGGTACTGCATGGGGGAGAGGTCCTGCGCCTCGTCGAGCACCACATGCCCGAGCGAGTGCGTGCGCTGCACGAGGTCCGTCGCCTCGTCGATCAGCACCGCGTCCGCGGCGGACCACTTGGCCGACTTCACCGACCGCACCGGCTTCGCCCACAGGATCGTCTTCTGCTCGTCCTCGTCGAGGATGCCCTCCGCGTGCTCGGCGAGGAAGTCCGCGTCCGTGAGCAGCCGCAGCACCAGCTTCGCCGGGTCCACCGGCGGCCAGATCGCCTTCACCGCCGCCTTCACCGCCGGGTTGCGGGCCACCGCGTCCTGCACCCGGTCGTCCGGTGCCTCCCCGGACCGCTCCATCTGCACCAGCACGGCGTGCGCGATGCGCTGCGGAAGGGCCTCACGGGCGGCGCCGTACCGGATGCCCCGGTCCAGCAGCTCCCGGACGATCTCCTCGATCTCGTACGCCGGGACCCGCCACCTGCGCGATCCGCGCACCACCATCACCGGCTCGGTCGGCATGGTCACGTGGGAGTACACCGCCCGCCTGAGCACCTCCGCCATCCTCGCGTCGCCCTTGAGGACGGCGGCGGGCGCCTCGTCGGTGCCGCGCACCTCCACGTGCGCCACGAGGTCGTCGACCGTGGCCTGCCGCACCGTCAACTCGCCCAGCGCGGGCAGCACCTGCTCGATGTAGTGCAGGAAGGACCGGTTCGGTCCGATGACGAGGGTGCCGGTGCGAGCGAGCCGCTCGCGGTGGGCGTAGAGGAGATAGGCGACCCGGTGCAGGCCGACGGCGGTCTTCCCGGTGCCGGGACCTCCCTGCACGCAGACCGTGCCGCCCAGCCCGGACCGTACGATCTCGTCCTGCTCGGGCTGGATCGTCGCCACGATGTCGCGCATCGGGCCGACGCGCGGCCGCTCGATCTCCTGCTGGAGCAGCTTGCTGGTGGCGGCGGCCTCCGCCGGGTCGGACAGGTGCTCGTCCTCGTACGCCGTGATCTCCCCGCGGGTGTACCCGAAGCGGCGGCGCAGCCCGACGTCCATCGGGTCCTTCTTGGACGCCCGGTAGAACGGCTGCGACACCGGCGCCCGCCAGTCGATCACCATCGGGTCGCCGTCGTGGTCGTGGACGTGCCGGCGCCCGATGTAGAAGCGCTCGCCCTCCGCGCCCTCGGCACGGTCGGCGCCGGGGGAGTGCAGGTAGTCGAGGCGGCCGAAGAACAGCGGGGTGTCGCTGAGGTCCGCCAGCGCCTTGATCCGGTCGTCGATCTGGCGGGCCAGGACCTCGGCGTTGACCCAGTTCGCGGTGACGTCCTTGATGTCCAGCGACTCGACGTCCTCGCGCATGGCGCGCAGTGCGGCACGGGAGCCGGCGAGGTGGGCGCGTTCGCGGGCGAGGGGATCGTCGTCTGCGGGCACGGGAATGGACGGCCTGGACAAGGGGGTGCCTCCGAAGGTGCTGCGGGCCGCGTGGTGGGAAGCCGACCGGTTTCCGTCCGGGCGGCGGCACTCCGTGAGGGAGGCGGGCAAGAGCGGAGATTCTAGAGGGAACCGGTGAGAGGGGGCCAACGCATTTCTCCGGGACCGGCCCCTAGGGGATCGCCCCTCCCCCTTCCGGGGTGGCTCCACCCAGCGGGCCGTACTCAGGTAGCACGGAAAGGGGCTACCTGAGACCGATGCCCTCTTTATGCCTGCTCGGCCACCATGGAGACATGAGCGCAGCGACCTTCACCCCAGCCCCCGGTCGCCCGTCCGGGGCGACCCCCGTCTCCGGTATCCACAGCACCCACCGCCTCGGCAACGCCCTGCGAGCGGTCCGCGTCTTCGCCGGCGCCGCCTTCGACGTCGTCATACTCGGCGAGTACGGCGAGGAGGCCGGCGTCCGCCGCCGCTGAGTACGGCACACGGCCCGGGATGAGTACCCGAGCCGATGTCCGGCCGCCTCCCGCGGCGGTTCACTCGGCGGTATGACGACAGCGACCGCACCGGCCCTTCCCGACCACGACCAGGACCGCCACGCGTGGGTGGCCCCGCTGGTCGCGACCGTCCTGCTGGTCGTCCTCGGCCCGCTCGCCCTGCTGTTCGGCGGCCTGTCCGCGATGGCCACCGACTCCTGCGGTCCCGACGACTGCCCGCGGGCGCTGACGGCGTCCCTGACCGTGATCTACGCGATCCTGGAGTTCGGGGCCCTGGTCACCCTGCCCGCCTTCGTCGCCTCCTGGGCCCTGCCCTGGCAGCGCCGCTGGTCCGCCCTGCGCGCGTGGCTGGCGCTCCTCGCGGTGCTGCCGCCGGCGACCGTCCTCGCGCTGGTCCTCACGCTGCTGACGCCGTAGCCGCCCCGGCGCTCAGGCCCCCTCCGCCAGCAGGTCGTCCGCGTCCACGATCCGGTAGGCGTACCCCTGCTCCGCCAGGAAGCGCTGGCGGTGGGCGGCGAAGTCCTGGTCGATGGTGTCGCGGGCGACCACCGAGTAGAAGTGCGCCTGGTGGCCGTCCGCCTTCGGGCGCAGCACCCGCCCGAGCCGCTGGGCCTCCTCCTGCCGCGACCCGAACGTCCCGGAGACCTGGATGGCGACGGTCGCCTCCGGCAGGTCGATGGAGAAGTTCGCCACCTTCGACACCACCAGCACGCTGATCTCGCCCTCCCGGAAGGCGTCGAAGAGCTTCTCGCGCTGGGCGTTGGTGGTCTCGCCCTTGATGACGGGGGCGTTCAGATGCTCGCCGAGTTCGTCGAGCTGGTCGATGTACTGGCCGATCACCAGGATCTGCTGCCCCGCGAAGCGCTTGACGAGCGCCTCCGTGACCTTCCGCTTGGTCGCGGTCGTGGCACAGAAGCGGTACTTCTCCTCCTGCTCGGCGGTGGCGTAGGCGAGCCGCTCCGAGTCGGTCAGGTTCACCCGCACCTCGACACAGTCGGCGGGCGCGATGTAGCCCTGCGCCTCGATCTCCTTCCACGGCGCGTCGAACCGCTTGGGCCCGATCAGCGAGAAGACGTCCGACTCCCGCCCGTCCTCCCGCACCAGGGTCGCGGTCAGCCCGAGCCTGCGCCGGGCCTGGAGGTCGGCGGTGAACTTGAAGACGGGCGCGGGCAGCAGGTGCACCTCGTCGTAGACGATGAGCCCCCAGTCCCGGGAGTCGAACAGCTCCAGGTGCGGGTAGACGCCCTTCCGCCGGGTCGTCAGCACCTGGTAGGTGGCGATGGTGACGGGCCGGATCTCCTTGCGGGTCCCGCTGTACTCGCCGATCTCGTCCTCGGTCAGCGAGGTCCGCTTCACCAGCTCGTGCTTCCACTGCCGGGCCGAGACGGTGTTGGTGACGAGGATCAGCGTGGTCGACTTGGCCTGCGCCATGGACCCGGCGCCGACGAGGGTCTTGCCCGCGCCACAGGGCAGGACGACCACTCCGCTGCCGCCGTGCCAGAAGTTCTCCACGGCCTGCTTCTGGTAGGGCCGGAGCGCCCAGCCGTCCTCGGCCAGCTCGATCGGGTGCGCCTCGCCGTCGACGTACCCCGCGAGGTCCTCGGCGGGCCAGCCCAGCTTCAGCAGCGTCTGCTTGATCTGCCCGCGCTCGGAGGGGTGCACGACCACGGTGTCCGGGTCCAGCCGCGCCCCGACCAGCGGGGTGATCCGCTTCGAGCGCAGGATCTCCTCCAGGACCGGCCGGTCGGTGGTGGTGAGCACGAGCCCGTGGGCGGGGTGCTTGCTGAGCGTGAGCCGCCCGTACCGGTCCATCGTCTCGGCGACGTCGACCAGCAGGGCGTGCGGCACCGGGTACCGGCTGTACTGCACCAGGGCGTCGACCACCTGCTCGGCGTCGTGCCCGGCCGCGCGCGCGTTCCACAGCCCGAGCGGGGTCACCCGGTAGGTGTGGATGTGCTCGGGCGCCCGCTCCAGCTCGGCGAACGGCGCGATGGCCCGACGGCACTCGTCGGCCTGCTCGTGGTCGACCTCGAGCAGCAGGGTCTTGTCGGACTGGACGATGAGAGGACCGTTCACGTACATGCATCCTTCCGCACGGGCCAAACGTCCAGTGTGCCTCAACCAGGGACGATCAAGGGAGGCCGAGCCGGCCGGGGGCGCTCGCGGTGCAACCCCGGCCCCCGCTCGGGTGTCTTGACTGGCGGGAGCGGTCTGGGGAGGACACATGGGGATGTCTGCGGGCAGATGGGCCGTCGGCGGGGGTGCGGTCGTGGTGCTGGTGGCGACGGGGGCGTGGGCCCACTGGCCGTCAAACGCCGACCCCCGGCTGTGGAACCAGGTGCGCCCCGTCATAGAGGCGCGGCTCGTGGAGCAGGTGCGCGGTTCCGGGTACGGGGAGAGTGAGCCCGGGCTGCGGGCGCGGTGGTTCTGCCGGGCGGAGGCGGTGGACGTCGACGAGCGGGACGGGCTCGTGCGGGCCGGCGTCAGCACGTTGTGCCTGGAGTACGGGGTGCGCGCGGGGCACCTGGTGGAGTGCGGCGGCGCCGAGGTCCCGCAGGTGCTGCGACTGCGGCGGGAGGCCGACGGCGACTACACGGTCGTGTCGCAGGAGGAGCCCCCCGAGGGCGCGGGCTACGCGGAATGGATGACGAGCCGCTTCGGCTACATCACCACGGTCTCCTTCGACGCCGACGTGGCCGCGGGCCCTCTGGAGTCCGCGGCCCGGACCCATTTCGGGCTGTCGGCCGGCTCTCCTCCGGCGGAGTGCTGACGGGGGTCTGGGTCCCCGCCTGAGGGTCGTCCTCGGCGCCGGTGCGGCCGCGGGCCCGCTTCGGGCTGCCTGCCCGCTCTCGCTAGTCCTCCGCCAGTTCCGCCACCCCGGTCACCCGGTGCAGCGGGTACGTGCGGACCTCGTCCGCCGTGTGGTCGTAGGCCGTCACGAAGCCGCCCTCGACGCGGATGGGGGCGATGACGCGCTGGCTGGCGGCGCCCTCGGCGTTGACGTAGCCGATCCACAGGGCCTCGCCGGTCAGGACGGCGGCCTGCATGGTGGCGAGGGTCTCGGCGGAACTGGTGCGGGGGAGCTCGCCGGTGGCGGGCAGGGGCTGGTCGCCCTGTCTGCGCGGGGTCGTGGCGGCCAGGTCGCCGGCCCGGATGGCCCGGATCGCGGCCGACAGGAGGGTCGCGTCGGGCACCGGCGGGCCGTCCCGGACGGGTTCGGGGGCCGTGCGCGGCGGGGTGCGGTGGGCGTGGGCCCGGGTGATCAGGACATCGCCCTCCGCGGACTCGGCGGCCGGGGCGAAGCCCATCGCGCGCAGCCCGTCCAGCAGGG
Organism: Streptomyces sp. NRRL B-24085; assembly: GCF_001282115.1. Classification (GTDB taxonomy): domain Bacteria; phylum Actinomycetota; class Actinomycetes; order Streptomycetales; family Streptomycetaceae; genus Streptomyces. Next base: position 6,286 of record NZ_LJBR01000281.1, read on the forward strand.
ACGCCGGGTCGGCCTGCGCGGCCAGCACCGTCGGGGCCAGGCGGCGCAGGCGCAGGCCCGCGGCGCGCTTGTCGGCGAGGATCTCGTTGAGCAGGGCGTCGTCGTCGCAGCGGACGTACGCGGAAGCCGCGCCCACCCTGAGGTGGCCGTGCCGGCGGGCCACGTCGTCGATCAGGTACGTCAGCGGCTGCGGCACCGGCGTGCGCGCGTGCGCGGCGAGGAAGGCGTGCAGGTCGGACGCGGACTGGCCGGCGTCCAGAGCACGGCGGACCGAACCGGGCGTGAAGCGGTAGACCGTGGCCCCGCCCTTGGACTCCACGTCGGCCAGGACGTCCAGCACCTCGGCCAGCGACCGCTGCAAGGGGCCGGGGGCCACCGCCGTCAGGTCGGCCTGGAGCAGGACGTGGTCGAGCGGCTCGGGCAGCAGCGGTGCGAGCAGCCGGGCGGCCGCGGCGGACGCGGTGGCCTGCTCGGCGGGGGAGAGGGGTTCGACGGCGGCCACGGGGCGGTGGTGCACGGGGAGCTTGTCCCCAGGGCCCTCCGGCACCGCGGCCGGCGTCCTCGGCGCGGTCAGCCCCAGCAGGGCCCGCCCGTGCCCCGACAGCGCTCCTCGTCCCGTCACGCCCAGCAGTTCCGCCTCCGCCAGCGTCCACTCGGCGAGCCGCGACCGCAGGTCGTCCTCGCGCTGCGGCCCTCGCAGCGGACGCTCCCAGCGCAGCCGGGCCAGCACCGACTCCCTGGACGGCGACGCCCCCTCCGGCAGCCCCGCGAGCAGCGCCAGCACCCGGTGCCGTACCTCGGGGGCGGCGCTGCGGTCGAGTCCCGGGCCCAGCGTCGACAGCGTGCGGTCCTTCGCGTCCCGGCCGCCCACCAGCCCGGACACCCGGGTCGCCGTGAGCCACGCCTGCGCCAGCCGGGCCCAGCGCTGTGCCGGGGGCTGCTCCAGCCACTCGTCGTGGGCCGGGGTCGCCGCGTACCGCTCGTCGGCCTCGCCGTCGGAGGCCAGCAGGCCCGCCGCGTACGCCAGCTCCACCCAGAACGCGGCGACCGGTTCGGCCACGTCCAGGGCGACGGCGGTGCGCTTGAGGTCGCGGACGCTGAGGCCGCCCGCCCGCAGCACCGAGGGGCCGCCCTCGTCCCAGTCCTTCAGCAGCTCCTCGACGGTCGCGAGCGCGGTGTACGCCTGCCCGGCCGCCGTCGCGTCCACCACCTGCGGACGGTGGGTCGCCGCGGGCTCCACGGCCGGCGGCAGCGGCTCCACCTCCCGGTGCGCCCGGCCGCCGCGCAGGTGCAGGGCCACCTCCCGCGGGAGCACGACCGTCCCGGGCGCCGTCGGCACCAGCAGCCCCAGGTCCAGCAGCCGCCGCAGACGGGCCGCAGGGTCGGCGGTGACCTGGCCGTAGGGCGGGCCCCAGACCAGCCGCGCGAGCACCTCCTGCGACTCCTCCGGGAGCCCGGCGAGCAGCGCCGACATCCGCTTGCGGTCGGTGAACAGGGCCGTCAGCGAGGCCACCGCGGAGACCGAGTCGTGGGTCGAGCCGAGCCCCGCCGCCGTGACGATGTCCTGGATGCGGCCCGGCGACATCCCCGCCGTGGCCTCCTGCACGGTCGGCCCGAGCCCGGTCGGCGACGGATGCTGCGGCGAGGGCGCGAGCAGTTCGCGGGCCGTGCGGACCAGCCGCAGCCGGTCGTCGTCGCCCCACACCAGGGCCTGCTCCCGCAGGGTGCCGAGGGCGCGCGGGAGGGCCGCCGAGACGGCCGGGTCGCCGCCGTCACCGGTCAGCAGCGCCAGCAGTTCGCCGTAGGGGGCCGGGTCGGCCGCCACCGCCAGTGCCTCCGCCGTCTGGAGCGCGAAACGGTCCAGCCGCTCCAGCGCCCGCACCACCGACGCCCGCGTCCCGGCCCGGGTGGCGAGCTGGGTGAGGTCCGTGGGCACGGGCGTGATCAGGTCGGGGCGGGCACGCAGAAGCGCGGCCAGGGACGCGTCGTCCCTGGCCCGGAGCGCTTCCGCGAGGGAGCGCGGCGGTACGGCCGGGTTGCTCATCCGACCAACGGTAGCGGGTGGCGCGGCGGGCCAGGGGTGACGTGCACCGCGCCCGCGCGACCGTCATTCTCCGCGCCGGGGCCCGTCCGGTCGGCGGCTGCCTGCGCTAACGTCGTCCCACGGGGTATCCAACGCACCCGCCCCGGAGGGGACTTCGTGGGTATCGAGAGCGACCAGGTCGTCTACGAGTATCTGAGCCGCGTCGGCGATGTCGCGCAGCAGCGGCAGTTGCCGTCGTCCACCCGTATGCGGCTCGTCTCGGAACTGCGCAACGAGATCGACCGGCGGCGCGCCAAGGTGACCGTGGACTCGCCCGCCGCCGTCCGCCGGATCATCGCCAGGCTGGGCAGCCCGGACGAGGTGGTCACCGCCGCCGGGGGCACGGCGGACAGCGCCCCGCAGGCGCCGGTCGTCGCCATGCCCGTGCAGCGGGACCGGGAGACGGAGGAGACCGAGCGGCCGAAGGGGCTGCGCAAGGTCGTGCCCCGGCCGCGCCCCGACACCCCGCCACGGCCGGCCCCCGCGGCCGACCGCGACACCTCCCACGGGCCGCACCTGGCCGGTCTCGACGAACTCGGCGACAGTGCGACGCAGCCCGACTGGTGGCGGGTGGACAGCAGTCCCTTCGGCGTCGGCGACAGCGTGCCGGGCTTCGTGGGCGGAGTGGAGATCCCGGAGCTGCTGAAGCCCCCGCCGCCCAAGGAGGAGAAGAAGCCGGAGCCCGCGCCCGCCGTGGAGCAGGCGGCGCCCGCGCCGGTGGTGAAGGCCCGGACGGCCTGGTGGAAGCGCGCGACGAAAGCGAAGGCCGCGGCACCGGTCGTCGAAGCCGCCCCGGCCCGCCGCCGGTTCGCCGGCCCCGGGAGCTGGAGCAACCCGCTCCTGCTGCTCGCCGCCGCCCTCCTGGTCGCCGGTGCCGTGCTCGGGAACCTGCTCGTCCTGGTCGTCGGCTGGCTCATCGCGTGGGCCTCGCGCCGGCTGAGCGACGCCGAGACCAAATGGGCCGTCGTGTTCCTGCCGAGCCTCGCGCTCACCGCGGGGATCGTCTGGCTGTGGGGCCGCAACGAGGGCCGCTGGGGCGAGCCGATCGCCCGGGGGCACATGAACGACGCGGTCGCGGAGACCTGGCCGTGGGTCGTGCGGGGCGCGGCCGTGGCCTCGGCGCTGTTCCTGGTGTGGCGCTCGCAGCGGCGGCGGTAGACCACGGGCGCCGGGGCACCGGAAATCGTTGTCCTGCGGCCTGACCGCTTGGGCACAATGGCTCATATGGCCTCTACAAGCACCTCCGCCCCGACCGTCGGCTTCGACCTCGACATGACGCTCGTCGACTCCCGTCCCGGCATCCACGCCTGCTGGGTGGAACTGTCCGAGCGGACCGGGACGTACGTCGACGCCGACCTGGTGGTGACGCGGCTCGGGCCGCCGCTCCAGGAGGAGATGGCGCACTGGTTCCCGGCGGACCGGGTTTCGGCCATGGCGGACCTCTACCGCGAGCTGTACCCGTCGTACGCCATCACCGGCACCCTGGCGCTGCCCGGCGCCCGCGAGGCGATACACGCCGTGCAGGAGGCCGGCGGGCGGGCGATCGTGGTGACGGCCAAGTGGGAGCCCAACGCGAAGCTGCACATGCAGCACCTGGGCATGGAGCCCGACGCGGTGATCGGCAACCTGTGGGCCGAGGGCAAGGGCGAGGCCCTGCGCGAGCACGGCGCGAGCGTGTACGTCGGGGACCACGTCGGCGATGTGCGCGGGGCGCGGATCGCCGAGGCCCTCTCGGTCGCGGTGACCACCGGCCCGTGCTCCGCCGCGGAACTGACCGAGGCCGGCGCCGATGTCGTCCTCGGCGCTCTCACCGAGTTCCCGGGGTGGTTTTCGGACTACCGCGCGGACGGTGTTCCGGCCCGCGCCTGACGCCTTCCCGCCGCGACGGATTGCAGCACGCCCGCACCGGCCACCACGAAACCGACGGCCATGAGCATGCTCAATCCGAACATGTACGTCGGAAAAGGCGTCGTTCCGAGCAGGAACGGGGCCACGGTGACCAGAGTGGCCACCGCGCCGATGAAGAACACGATGGCTCCGGCACGGATCAGTCGGTCACCGGGAGCGGCGGAATTCGTTTGGGTTTTGTCACGCACCGGACCAGGGTAGTTCCCTGCCCGAAGGAACAACCGGGCGACGTCTTGTCACCGGCCTGAAGACCATTAGCCTTGGTACCGGCGGGTCCCGACGACCCGCCCCAGTGCTATCAAGAGCCGTTTCAGAAGCAGTTTTCCGACGAGTACGAGGACGAGGACAGACGTGCCTACCGGCAAGGTCAAGTGGTTCAACAGCGAGAAGGGCTTCGGCTTTCTCTCCCGCGACGACGGCGGTGACGTCTTCGTCCATTCCTCGGTCCTCCCCGCCGGAGTCGAGACGCTCAAGCCCGGGCAGCGGGTGGAGTTCGGAGTGGTCGCGGGGCAGCGCGGTGACCAGGCCCTCTCGGTGGCCATCCTGGACCCGACGCCCTCGGTCGCGGCGGCGACCCGCAAGAAGCCGGACGAACTGGCCTCCATCGTCCAGGACCTGACGACCCTCCTGGAGAACATCACACCGATGCTGGAGCGCGGCCGCTACCCCGAGAAGACCGCCGGGAAGAAGATCGCCGGTCTGCTGCGAGCGGTCGCCGACCAGCTCGACGTGTAGTGAGCGGGACCCGGGCCGAGGCGCCGTCCCCCCGGCTGCCGGAGCACATCCGGCGGCAGCGGCGCCACACCCTGGAGTTGCTGACCGTCTGCGCCATCGGCCTCGTCCCGTGGACGATCCTGCTGGCCTGCACGCTGCCCAGCGGGTACACGGTCCGTCAGTGGCGCACCACCTGGGTCGGCTTCGACGTCCTGCTGCTGCTCGCGATGGCCGCCACGGCGCTGCTGGGCTGGCGCCGCCACCGGGGGGTCGTGGTGGCGGCCGTGTCGACCGGTGCCCTGCTGGTCTGCGACGCGTGGTTCGACGTGTCGCTGGCCCTGGGCACCCCGGACGTCTGGGGCGCGGCGGCATTGGCGGTGTGCGTGGAACTCCCGCTCGCGGGCTTCCTCATCCACCGGGTCCTCGGAATGTTGAAACTGGTCCAATGGCCGGAAGCCGCAAAGGGCGTCAGATAAACGACAACGCGTCGGGCCGCAAAGCCGGTACAAGCCCTTCCGCGGCCGCCCGGGTCAACAGCCCGCGAACCGCCGCATATCCGTCCTCGCCGAGGTCCGCGGTGAACTCGTTGACGTACAGACCGATGTGCTGATCGGCGACCGCGGGATCCATCTCCTGCGCATGCTCCATGACATAAGGACGGGAAACCTCGGGCGCGTCCCAGGCGGCCCGCACGGAAGCACGGACGGAGTCGGCGAGCAGCGACAGGCGCTCCGTCCCCAGCGACCGCTTCGCGATGATCGCGCCCAGCGGAATCGGCAGCCCGGTCGTCGACTCCCAGTGCTCGCCCATGTCCGCGAGCTTGTGCAGCCCGTAGTTCTGGTACGTGAAACGCGCCTCGTGGATCACCAGCCCCGCGTCGACCTTCCCGTCCCGCACGGCCGGCATGATCTCGTGGAACGGCAGCACCACGATCTCCCCGACCCCGCCCGGCAGCACGTCCGCCGCCCACAGCCGGAACAGCAGGTACGCCGTCGACTTCTCGGACGGCACGGCGACGGTACGGCCGGTGAGGTCCACCCCGGCCTCCCGCGTCAGCACCAGCGGCCCGCAGCCCCGGCCCAGTGCACCCCCGCACGGCAGCAGCGCGTACTCGTCGAGGACGTACGGCAGCACGGCGTACGACACCTTCAGCACATCGAACTCACCGCGCTCCGCCATCCCGTTGGTGACGTCGATGTCGGCGAAGGTCACGTCCAGCCCGGGCGCCCCCGGCACCCGGCCGTGGGCGAGGGCGTCGAAGACGAACGTGTCGTTCGGGCAGGGGGAGTACGCGATCTTCAGCGCTTCGGTCGTCTGCTCAGTCGTCATGGTGTTCCCAACTCTCCAGTACGGGCGTCAGCTTCCCGAACCCCTCCGTCAGGGCCGCGAGCGCGTCACCGATGCGCCAGGCGGCCCGGTCGCGCGGGCCGACCGGATTGGACACGGCACGGATCTCCAGCACGGGCACCCCGTGGATCCCGGCCGCCTCGGCGACCCCGAAGCCCTCCATGGCCTCGGCGAGGGCGGTGGGGTGGCGTTCGCGCAGGGCACTCGCGCGGGCGGCCGTACCGGTCACCGTGGAGACGGTGAGCACGGCCCCGGCGCGTGCCCCGGTCGCGGCGGTCGCGGCCCGTACGAGAGCCACGGGCGGACGGTGGGTGACGGTGCCGAACCCCAGCCCGGTCACCGGCACGAACCCCTCGGCGGTCTCCGCCCCGAGGTCGGCCGCGGTGATCTCGTCGGCGACGACGAGCGAGCCGACCGGCGCGTGCGGGAGGAACCCGCCGCCGATCCCGGCGGACACGACGAGACCGTAGCCGGAGCCCTCCAGTGCGGCCCGGGTGAGCGCGGTGGCGGTGCCGGCGGCGGCCAGAGCGGGCCCGACCCCCACGGCGAGGACGTCGACGGCCTGCGCCGGGCCCGTGAACGCACGGGCCACCGCGTCCCGTTCGACCGGGACCGCGGTGGCCACGAGGATGCGCATCGGAATCAGCGGATCAGTAGTCGGAGTTCTCCAGCTTGAAGTTCCAGACGCCCTTGAACGCCTTGCTCTCGCCGGAGGACTGCTTGTCCTGCTCGACGATGCTGATGTACAGCGTCTTCTGCGGGGCCTGGCCCTGCTGCTGGGCGAACAGGTCGACACCGTCGAAGGCGTAGTACGTCTTCTTGTAGGCGTACGTCATCTGCTGGCCGTTGATCCACAGCGCCCAGCCGGTGTCCGCGATCTCGGGGTCGACGCCGACGCGCAGGGTCTCGCTCTGCTTGACCTTGATCGTCTTGACGTCCGACTTCTCCAGGGCGCACTTGGCGGCCTTCGCCTTGCCGAGGTCGTTGCCGTCGTCGTAGCAGACGGCCTCGGCGCTCACCGAGGTCGAACCGACCGTGACGGTGACGCGCGGCGTCGGCTTGTCGCAGGCCGACAGGACGAGCAGTCCGGCGGAAACGAGGCCGGCGGCGGCGACGGCGCGGCGGCGTCGCACATCGGATTGCAGCGTGGTCATGGCGGAAGGCTATCGGGCGGGTACAGCAGTGCCTTTATGCGGGGTGCGGCGAGCCCTGTCGGTTACGCCACTCGCGCCGTGGCGGAGCTGCCGTGCCGTGCCGAGCTCAGCAGCCCCTTGGCGGTGGCCAGCCAGCCCGCGGCCACGACCGCGGCGGCCACCGACAGACCCAGGTAGCCGTTGAGCGGCATCACGATGCCGACCGCGCCGCCGAACACCCACGACACCTGGAGCATCGTCTCGGAGCGGGCGAACGCCGAGGTGCGGACCAGTTCGGGCACGTCCCGCTGGATCAGCGCGTCCAGGGACAGCTTCGACAGGGCCTGCCCGAACCCGGCGACCGCCGCGAGACACGCCACCAGGAACGCGCCGAAGAAGATCGCCGCCGTGATCGCCGCGCCCAGCACGATCGCCACCACCGTCAGGATGATGATCTCCGGTGCCCTCGACCTGAGCCACGCCCCGACCGCCGTGCCCAGCGCGTTGCCCGCGCCCGCCGACACGGCCACCAGACCCAGGGAGACCGCCGCGCTCTCGCCGGTCAGCGGATGCTCGCGCAACAGGAACGCGAGGAAGAAGGTGAGGAAGCCGGAGAGCCAGCGCAGGGCCGCGTTGGCGCCGAGGGCGTGGGTGACGGCGGTGCCGACCGTGCGCAGCCCCGGCCGCTTGACCGGCTTGAGATGCGGGCCGTGCAGATGCTCCTCGTCGGCGGCGAGCAGCGCCACGTCCTCGCCCTTGGCCGAGTCGACCTTCGGCGGTAGCGAGAACGACAGGAACGTGCCCGCGATGAAGATCACGAAGGCGCCGTAGAGCGGCCAGCGCGGTCCGATGGCCTGGAGCCCCGCGCCGACCGGGGCCGCGATGCCGGTGGCGAGGAGGCCGCCCAGGGTGACGCGGGAGTTCGCCTTGACGAGGGAGAAGCGGGGCGGGAGCAGCCGGGGCACGACCGCGCTCCTGACCACGCCGTACGCCTTCGAGGCCACCAGTACGCCGAGGGCCGCCGGATACAGCTCCAGGCTGCCCGTGGCCACCGCCCCGGCGATGATCAGCGCGAGCATCGCCCGGGCGAGCATGGCGCCCGCCATCGCGGCCCGGCGGCCGTGCGGGAGGCGGTCGAGAAGGGGGCCGATCACGGGCGCGAGGACCGTGAAGGGCGCCATGGTGATGGCGAGGTAGAGGGCGACGCGCCCACGCGCCTCGTCGGTCGGCACCGAGAAGAACACCGTGGAGGCGAGGGCGACGGTGATCATCACGTCCCCCGCGCCGTTGACCGCGTGCAGCTCGATCAGCTTGCCGAGGCCGGACTCGCCCGCCCCGTGCGCGTGGGTCGCCTTGCGGATGCCGCGGGCCGTACCGGTGAACGGGAAGTGCAGGGCACGGCCGACGGCACGCACGGACCCTGTCATCCGGCCCGAACCGCCACCGACTCCGGTGGCTCCCTGGGGTGTCCTCGTGGCTGCCACCCCGTCATAGTGCCCCGAGAAGGCTGTGAGTAGTGCGGTTACCGCGCGTATGAGCGCATATGAAGTGTCACACGCGGCCCACCGGAAGCCGGCCTGAGGCCCACCGGTGGCAACGAACCATCACGTCGGTGTAGGCCGAGCGGCGGCGAACAGGTAGCGTGCGTAGCGCGCCGTGGCGAACGTTCTCGGCCGCGCGCCTCTCTGACATCCCGCAGAATGGATGGGAGCAGGTGCGCCCGAGCGCGATCGGGCGCGGACGTCGACGCGGTCCTCCGGTCCGCTCCGTCCGCACCCACCGCCTTCAGGCCGGCGCACCCGAGTGACGGCGTAGGAGAGAAGCGATACCTGTGAGCGCAGCGACAACGCGAAGCCGCACCCCCGACCGCCTGTGCGCCGAGGCCGTCGACCTCGCCCGCGGCGCCGCCGAGGAGGCCGCCGCGCCCGGGGTGGTGGGCGAGCACGCGGGCCTGGTCTCCGAGGGGGACCGTGTCGTCACGCACTTCTTCGAGTGCAAGGAACTCGGCTACCGCGGCTGGCGCTGGGCCGTGACCGTGGCGCGCGCCTCCCGCGCGAAGATCGTGACGCTGGACGAGGTCGTCCTGCTCCCCGGCCCGGACGCGCTGCTGGCACCGGAGTGGGTGCCCTGGAGCGAACGCCTGCGCCCCGGCGACATGGGCCCCGGCGACCTGCTCCCCACCGACGCCGAGGACCTGCGTCTGGAGCCCGGCTACACCGGCGAGGACGAGCCCCTGCCGAGCGCGCCCGTCTCCGAGGAGATGGCCGAGCTGGTCGAGGCGGAGGACGCGGAGCTCACGGCGGGCACCCCGTCGAACCTCCCGGTCGTCCCGACCCGCGGCTCCATCGCCGCGGTCGCCGAGGAACTGGGCATGCGCCGGGCCCGCGTCCTGTCCCGCTACGGCCTCCACATCGCCGCCGACCGCTGGGAGGAGTCCTTCGGCGCCAAGACCCCGATGGCCCAGGCCGCCCCGGCCCCCTGTGCGAGCTGCGGCTTCCTGGTCCCGCTCGGCGGCTCCCTTGGCCAGGCCTTCGGACTGTGCGCCAACGAGTTCGCCCCGGCGGACGGCCGGGTGGTGTCGCTGGCGTACGGCTGCGGCGGCCACTCGGAGGCGGCGGTCATGCCGAAGCCGCCCCAGCCGGCCCCGCCGGTGATCGACGAGACCAGGGTGGACCCGTTCCCGCTGCGCCCCGCCCGGGACTCCGGCTCGGTGCCGGAGACCGCGGACGAGGCGTCGGCGGAACTGGGCCACTCGTAGGGCCTTCGGCTCACGGGCGCTGGAACACCCGGTCCACCACGCCGTCGGCGACGATGTACTGCGACTGGTCGTAGGCGTAGGCCGTGCCCTTCTCCGTGATCCGCTCACGCAGCCCCAGGTAGCGGTACGTCTTCGCGTCGAAGAGCAGCAGCCGCCCGCCGTCCGCCCAGGGGGTGCCGGGCGGGCCGACGTACCGGACGCCGATGGCGGTGTGCCCGACGAACTCCGTCCGGCGCGGCAGCACCTCGACCCCGGGGACGGCGGAGAGCGCCTCGAACGCCGCGGAGCGCAGCCCCTTGGGCAGGACGGGCCTGCCGAGCAGACCGGAGAGGTGGAACTGGATCTGCGGCCACTCGTCTGCCCTGGTCCTCCGGCCGAAGTCGGGCTTCGTGCCCGACTCGCGCAGCACGATCGTCAGCCTGGCCGGGTCGAGGGGCAGCTTCTTCAACTTCGACCACTCACGCGGCGGCCAGGAGTACTCGCCCTTCTGGGCCGGTGGCACCCACTGTTTGTAACCCAGCTCGCTGACGTAGGACTTCTTGGACCCGTCGACCGAGCTCCAGCTCTCGTCGACGTACTTCTTCACGGGACCGCCCGAGACCGGCCTGCGTTCGATGACCCCCTTGGTGTAGATGAACTGATCGTCGCGCGGGGCGAGCGGCTTCTCGGTGCGCAGTGCCTCGGCCGCCGCCCCCCGCAGCACGGTGGCCGCGCTCACGGTCCGGGTGCGGGGTGCGCTCTCCCCGGTGTCCTGCGAGATCACCACGGTCGTGGTGACGGCCGCAGCGGCGACGCCGGCCACGGCGATCCGCAGCAGCGGACGGCGGCCGACACCGGGTACGGCGGCGGGGGCGGTGGGTGCCCGCATCGCCTGGTGGAGGCGGAAGCGGGCCCGGGCCCGGGCGGCGTCCGTGAGAGGGGGCGCGTCCGCGTCCCACTCCCGCAGAAGTTCGATCTCATTCATCGTCGGATTCCTCTCGGAGAGCGGTCGGATCGGATCCGCCCAATGCCTCACGAAGTTTTCTGCGTGCCCTGTGCAGCCGTGACCGGACCGTGCCCACCGGCACCCCGAGGGCGCACGCGACCTCGTCGTAGCCGAGGTCGGCCCAGGCGACCAGGAGCAGTACGTCCCGGTGCCGGGCGGGCAACCGGGCCAGGGCACCGGCGAGTTCGGCGCGCACCGCCTGGGCGCTGACCCGGGCCGCCACCCGGTCCGCGACCGTCTCCTCGGCCGGTCCGCCGGGAGCGGCCGGGGGCAGCCGGCCGAGTGTCCGCAGCCGTCGGGCCTCGGCCCGCCGGTGCCGGCCGATGAGGTTGGTGGCGATGCCGAACAGCCAGGGACGGGCGTCGGCAGCCTCCGTGCGGTACCGGAAGCGCTGCTGGAACGCGGTGGTGAAGGTCTCCGCCATCACGTCCTCGGCCGCCTCCGCACCCAGCCGGCGCGCCGCGTACCGGTGCACCGAGTCGGCGTGGCGGTCGAAGAGCACGGCGAACGTCTCGGGCTCGTCCCACGACCGTTCGATCACCGAGGCGTCGCTGTCCTGCCCCACGCCGACGCCTGGTTCGACGGTCATCGGGGCTCCTTTCGTCGTAGTGGCGCTGTGAAGCTCGGGCTTTCACCCGTACTTCGCCCCTCGGCCAAATCCGGTTCCCGCGGGGAGCGGGCGCGGGGGCCGCAAGGGGCGGAGTCACCGTCCTCCCTCGTCGCGGTACCTTCGTCGTCACGCCGATGAGGAGAGTCAACGTGAGCAAGTTCGTGCGGCCCGCTGCCGAGGGTGCCGACCCGTTCGGGACCGCCCGGCTCCGGCGAGGGGTGCTGGACGCCTGGGCCACCAGCCCCGCCCGGTTCCGGGAGGACGCCAACGCCGAGGAGGACCTCGTCCTCGGCGGGTACCGGGACCGGCTCGTCGTCGAGCTCGCGCAGAACGCCGCCGACGCAGCGGCCCGGGCCGGCGTGCCGGGACGGCTGCGGCTCACCCTGCGCGAGGGCGTCCTGTTCGCCGCCAACACCGGCGCCCCGCTGGACGCGGCCGGTGTCGAGTCGCTCTCCACGCTCCGCGCCTCCGCCAAGCGCGACCAGACGGACGGCTCGGTCGGCCGCTTCGGCGTCGGCTTCGCCGCCGTGCTCGCCGTCACCGACGAGCCCGCCGTCGTCGGCCGCCACGGCGGGGTCCGCTGGTCCCTCGCCGAGGCCCACGACCACGCCGCCGAGACCGCCCGCCACAGCCCCGGACTCGGCGACGAGATCCGCCGCCGCGACGGCCATGTCCCGTTGCTGCGGCTCCCGTTCGCGGCCGAGGGCAGCGCGCCCGACCCCTACGACACCGTCGTCATCCTGCCGCTGCGCGACCCCGCCGCCGCCGACCTCGCCGAGCGCCTGCTGAACGCCGTCGACGACGCCCTTCTCCTCGCTCTGCCCGGGCTTGAGGAGGTCGTCGTCGAGACGGCCGACGCGACCCGCACGATCAGCCGCCGCACCGAGGACGGCCTCACCGTCGTGGAGGACTCGCGGGACGGCACGACCCGGTGGCGCACCGCCTCCGCGCACGGGCCCCTCACCCCCGAACTCCTCGCCGACCGGCCCGTGGAGGAGCGGCTGCGACCGCACTGGTCGCTCACCTGGGCGGTGCCCGCC
>NZ_LJBR01000282.1 GCF_001282115.1 Streptomyces sp. NRRL B-24085
CCCTTCACCGGTGCGCCGCCAGGGACTCGAACCCCGGACCCGCTGATTAAGAGTCAGCTGCTCTAACCAACTGAGCTAGCGGCGCATGACTCTCGCCCTCCGCCTTCGGCGGCTGGCGACAGAGAAAATACTACCCGGTCGGAAGGGGTGCTTCTGACCACGGGCGAGTGGACCCACTCAGGGGCGCGGGGCTGTGTCGATGTGCGGCTCCGCCGCGTGGGCGCCACCAGCCCGCACGGACCCGCACACGACCGACGACGTTCCCGCCCCGCCTTCAGATCGCCAGTGACAGGAGAACCGGTGCCGCACTCCGGTTCAAGCGGTCCGTCGCCTGGCGGAGGCGGTGGGCCTGCTCGACCGGCAGGGACAGCGCGAGGCAGCCCACGGAGGACCCCGCGGTGATCGGGACCGCCGCGCACACCGTGCCCACCGCGTACTCCTGGAGGTCGAGGTGGGGAACCGTCGGCGGCTGTGCCTCCAGGCGGGAGAGCAGCAGCTTGTCGTTGGTGATGGTGCGCGAGGTGAGCCGGGTCATCCGGTGCCGGGACAGATGGTCGCGGCGGCCGTTGTGGTCGAGCTGGCTGAGCAGGCTCTTGCCCAGCGCCGTCGCGTGCGCGGAGGAGCGGAAGTCCACCCACTCGTTGACCGCCGGGGTCGCGGGACCGTCCGCGTACTGGTCGATGGTGACCTCGCCGTCGACGTACCGGCTGATGTAGACCGCCGCGCCGATCGAGTCACGCAGTTCGTCGAGGGTGCGCTGGAGCTTGTCGCGCAGGGCCTCCTCACGGTCGTGCGAAGAGGTCAGCCTGGTCAGGGCGTCCCCCGTCACATACGCGCCGTCGGCCACCTGCTCGACGTACCCCTCGCGACGCAGCATCCTCAGGAGCGCGGTCAGTCGCTCCGGGCCGAGGCCGGTGGTACGGGCGAGTTCGACGTCGGTGACTCCGGCGGTGTGCCGTGCCACGGTCTCCAGGACGCGCAGCGCGTCCTGGGCCGAGTGGTACGGCGCGGTCGGCTCGTGCTTCAGCGCCACGGTGTTCCCCCTGCGCTCGCTCGGTCGCACTACTACTGGGCCGTAATCCAGACAGCGATCCCTTCCACGATAACCGGCAAAAGGCTTGTAGTGAGCGGCTGTTGACGAGATTCCGTCCCCGGGCCGAGCCCCTCAGCAGGGGCGCTGACACGCTGGCACATGCCAAGGGCATGACCCGGGGCCGGGACCTCGAAGGTTGAACGTTGTTCATTTCAGGGAGTCAGAGAACCGCGCTCAGAAATTCCCGGGTGCGGTCCTGCGCGGGGTCGCTGAAGATCTTCTCCGGCGGGCCCGACTCGATGATCCGGCCCGAGTCGAACATCAGGACCTGGTCGGAGATGTCCCGGGCGAAGCTCATCTCGTGGGTCACGCAGAGCATCGTGATGTCGGTGGTGCGGGCGATGTCCCGCAGCACGTCGAGCACGCCGGCGACCAGCTCGGGGTCGAGCGCCGAGGTGACCTCGTCGAGCAGCAGCACCCGCGGCCGCATCGCCAGCGCGCGTGCGATCGCCACCCGCTGCTGCTGACCGCCGGAGAGCTGCGTCGGCCGGGCGCCCGCCTTGTCCGCGAGCCCCACCAGGTCGAGCAGCTCACGCGCGCGTGCCTCCGCCTCGTCCTTGGACATGCCGAGCACGGTGACGGGCGCCTCGGTGATGTTGCGCAGCACCGTCATGTTCGGGAACAGGTTGAACTGCTGGAAGACCATCCCGATCTTCTTGCGCACCTCGCGCAGCTGCTTCTCCGGCGCCGGGAACAGCTTCTCGCCGTCGACGGTGACCGTGCCCTCGTCGGGCTTGGTCAGCGTCATCAGCATCCGCAGGATCGTGGTCTTGCCGGACCCGGAGGGACCGATCAGCGTCACGTGCTTGCCGGAGTCGACCGAGAAGTTCAGCCGGTCCAGGACCGTGTTCGACCCGAAGCGCTTGGTCACGTCCTCGAAGCGGATCAGCTCGCTGCCGTCGACCGGAGGGTTGGTGTTCGCGTCGGGTTCCTTCATGAGGGGGGTGTCAGCGGACAAGACGTCGCTCCAGGGATCGCAGGAGAAGGGAGGCCAGATAGGAGATGACGATGAAGGCCACGCCGATCACGGTCAGCGGCTCGGTGAACTGGAAGTGCTCCTGCGCGAACAGCCGCGCCTCACCGAGCATCTCCAGGACCGTGATGACCATCAGCATCGGCGTGTCCTTGAGCATCGAGATCACGTAGTTGCCGAGGGCCGGCACGACCCGGCGGATCGCCTGCGGCAGGATCACCACCTGCCAGGTCCGCACCCGCGGCAGGTTCAGCGCGGTCGCCGCCTCCCACTGGCCGGCCGGCACCGCCTCGATACCGGCCCGGTAGACCTGCATCGTGTACGTCGAGTAGTGCAGCCCGATCCCGATGACACCTGTGGTCAGCGCGGAGAGGGTCACGCCCCACTCGGGCAGCACGTAGAAGAGGAAGAACAGCTGGACCAGCAGCGGGGTGTTGCGCACGAACTCCGAGACCACCCCGACGGGCCAGCGCACGAACCGGGAGGGCGCGCGCATCAGCAGCGCCCACACCAGGCCCAGCGCGAAGGAGATCAGCGAGCCCAGGGCGAGGGCTTGCAGGGTGACCAGCAGACCGTCCCAGAACTGCGGCATGAAGTCGCCTACGGCACTCCAGTCCCACTCCATCAGACACCACCTCCGACCGGCTCGGGCACCTTCACCTCACGGGTGGGCGCCTTGCCGACCCCCGCCTTGAGCTTCTTCTCCAGGCCCCGCATCAGCCGGGTGAGCAGGAAGGCGATCACGAAGTAGATGAGCAGCAGGTACGTGTAGATCCCGGCGCTCTCCTGGAGCGCGAGCCGCACCAGGTTGCCGCTGAAGGCCAGGTCGCCCATGCCCATCACGGACACCAGCGCGGTGCCCTTGAGCAGTTCGACCAGCAGGTTGGAGAACGGCGGGATCATCTCCGGCACCGCCTGCGGCAGCAGGATCAGCCTCAGCCGCTGCCAGGGCGTGAAGCTCAGCGCGATCCCGCCCTCCTGCTGGGCCGGGTCGACCGCCTTGAGCGCCCCGCGCACGATCTCGGAGCCGTACGCCCCGTAGGTCAGGCCGAGCGCGAGCGTGCCTGCCCACATCGGCACCAGCTGCCAGCCGAACGCCGGGGGCAGCACGAAGAACACCCAGAAGATCATCACCAGTGCGGAGGTGCCGCGGAACACCTCGGTGTAGAAGCCCGCGAGGAAGCGGACGATCCACAGCCGGTGGGTGCGGGCGACGCCGACCACGAAGGACACCGCGGCGGCGAGCAGCGCGCTGAACACGAGGAGCTGGACGGTGGTCCAGACCCCCCTGAGCACCAGTTCCCAGAGTCCGGAAGTCATCCGCCGCAGAGCTCCTTCGCGGTCAGGTCCGTCATCTCTGCCTGCGTGAACCCGAAGGGCTTGAGGATCCGGAGCAGTTCCCCGCTCTTCTTCAGCTTCCGCAGCTCGACGTTGAAGGCGTCCCGCAGGTTCGTCTCGGTGCGGCGGAACGCGAAGGCGCCGCCGTCGGTGTGCGGCTTGCCGTCCACGATCGGGGTGAAGGCCTTCGTCGCCTCCGCCTTGGTCGATTTCTTCACCACCTCGCGGGTGGTGAGCGCGGTCCCGGCGAACACGTCCACGCGTCCCGCCTCCACCGCGTTCAGCCCGGCGACCTGGTCGGGGACGATCAGGATGTCGCTCTCCCGGTAACCGGCCTCGACGGCGTACCCGATCTCCGCATAGCCGGTACCGGTGGCGAACTTCGCCTTCTTCTCGACGACGTCCTTGTAGTTGTGAAGACCTTTTGGATTTCCCTTGCGGACGATGAAGGAATCGAGCATCTGGTAGTCGGGATCGGCGAAGATCACCTGTTCGCAGCGTTCCGGGGTGACATACATCCCGGCCGCCACGACATCGAACTGCTGCGAATTCAGACCGGGAATGAGCGACCCGAACTCGGTGGGCACGGGCTGCACCCGGTCGACCCCGAGCCGTTTGAAAACGACCCTCGCGAGTTCCGGTGCCTCGCCGGTCAGGTCACCGTTCTTGTCGATGTATCCGAAGGGGATCTCGCCGGCGATTCCCAGCCGTACGACGCCCGCCGCTCTGAGTCGGTCGAGCAGGTCACCGCCTCCTTCGGTGGAGGCGGTGGCCACGCGTGAGCAGCCGGCGGTGCCCAGTGCGCCGAGCGCCGCCACCCCCGCGAGCAGCGATCGGCGGGTGGTTCCGGATATGTGTTCGCCGTGTTCCAGTGGTGGAGCCATGGCGGCGCGGCTACCCGACCGGATGCGACTTATGCGGATCGATTTGAGCCCTGTTTTTCCACCGAGGTCCTCTTGACCGGCGCGGGACCATCGCGTGCATGGCTGACCGCTACATCGAAGTCTCGCTGGTCAAACGCCGGATCACCGCGACGGCAAAGCTTCTCGACAACCGGGCGCCGCTCATCTGCGCCGCCGTAGGGGACGCGCTGCCGCTCGCCGGTGACGTCTGTCACGCGAAGGCTCTGTTATTTCTCCTTCGCCGGCACACAGCTCGGGTGGAAAAGCCGGACGATCTGGGCGAGGGCTGCAACGACCTCTGGCGCACGGGCGCGCCCTCGGCGGGACCCTCCGCTTCAGCCGGACTAGCGCTCACCCCGCGCGAGCCGGGGCGGGTCGATGCCTGCCGCTCCCGACTCGTACAGGGCGTGCGCCGCGCGCAGCACCAGGTCGTCCCGGTGCCGGGCGGCCACGATCTGGAGGCCCACCGGGAGTCCGTCGCCGTCCGTGCCGACGGGCACGCTGGCCGCCGGCTGCTGGGTCATGTTGAAGGGGTAGGTGAACGGCGTCCACCCCGTCCAGCGGCGCTGCCCCGAGCCTTTCGGGACCTCCCTGCCCGCCTCGAACGCGGTGATCGGCAGGGCCGGGGTGACCAGCAGGTCGTAGGAGTCGTGGAAACGGCCCATCCGGCGCCCGAGTTCCATCCGGACGTCCACCGCGGCCAGGTAGTCGAGCGCGCTCATGCGGGCCCCGAGACCGCGGATCTCCCGCAGCCCCGGGTCCAGCAGCTCCCGCTGGTGCGGCCCGAGATGCTGGGTCACCCGGGCCGCCCCGCTGAACCACAGGGTGTGGAAGGCGTCCACGGGGTCGGCGAAGTCGGGGTCGGTCTCGGTGACGTACGCGCCGAGTCCGGCGAGGCGTTCCACGGCCCGCCGCACCGCCGCCGCGACCCCGCTCCGCACGGCCACCTGGCCGCCGAGGGACGGCGAGTAGGCGATCCGCAGCCCGCGCACCCCGCCCGGCAGGGCCGCCGTGAACGGGCCGGCCGCCGGGCCCAGGGCCGACCAGTCGCGGGAGTCCGGCACTCCGATGACGTCGAGCAGCAGCGCCGCGTCGGCCGCGTTCCGGGTCATCGGGCCGACGTGGGCGAGGGTGCCGAAGGCGCTCGCCGGATAGAGCGGCACCCGCCCGTACGTCGGCTTCAGGGCGAAGATCCCGCAGAACGCGGCCGGGATGCGCACACTGCCCCCGCCGTCCGTGCCGAGCGCGAGCGGCCCCGCACCCAGCGCCACGGCCGCCGCGGCACCGCCGCTGGAGCCGCCCGCGGTGCGCGACGGGTCGTAGGGGTTGCGGGTCACGCCCGACAGCGGTGAGTCCGTGACGCCCTTCCAGCCGAACTCCGGAGTGGTCGTCTTGCCGAGGAACACGGCGCCCTGCTCGCGCAGCCGGGCGACGGAGGGCGCGTCCTCGTCCCACGGGCCGTCCTCCGGGATCGTCCGGGAGCCCTTCAGAGTCGGGGTGCCGCGCGTCAGCAGGATGTCCTTCACCGTGACCGGGACGCCGTCGACCGCGCCGGACGGCTCACCGCGCCGCCAGCGCTCGGCCGACGCACGCGCCTGCGCCAGGGCCTCCGCACCGGTCAGCCGCACGAACGCGTTCACCTCCGGCTGGACGCGCTCGGCCCGCTCCAGGGCCGCCCGGGTGGCCTCCACGGGGCTGAACTCGCCCTTGCGGTAACCCTCGACGAGTTGTACGGCGGTCAGTTCCGAGAGGTCCTGCATGTGCTGCCCCTCTGTTCGGCGGTCAGTGCCCCGGTACATACCCGCGTTCTTTGTCGACCACGTTCGTCAGCGGTCTGCCCGCCGACCAGCGCTCGTACAACTCCACGAACTGCGCGCCGAGTTCATCGCGCCAGCCGACCGTGTCGCCGCTCATGTGCGGGGACACGATCAGACCCGGCACCCGCCACAACGGGCTCTCGGGAGGCAGGGGTTCGGTGGCGAGGACGTCGAGGGCGGCCCCGGCGATCCACCGCTTGGACACCGCCTCCACCAGCGCCTCCTCGACGACGAGCGGGCCGCGTCCGACGTTGATGAACCGGGCGGAGGGCTGCATCGTGCCGAAGCGGCGGGCGTCGAACATGCCGTGCGTCTCCGCGGTGAGCGGGGCCGCCGCGATCACCCAGTCCGCGCGGGCCATCAGCCGGTCGAGGTCGTCGGGGCCGTGGATCCCGGTGCGGGGGCGGCGGCCGACCAGGGCGGTCGTGACGCCGAGCGCCTTGAGGGTGGCGACGATCGCCCGGCCGACGGGCCCGGTGCCGACCACGCACGCGCGCGTGCCGGCCACCCGCTGGGACTCCCGGTGCCGCCACACGCCCTCGCGTTGCAGCTCCAGGGTCCGCGGCAGGTCCTTGGCCATCGTCAGGACCAGCGCGGCGACGTACTCGGCGATCGGCTGGTCGAAGATCCCGCGGGCGTTCGTCACCACCGTGTCGCAGGCGGCGAGTTCGGGACACATCAGGTGGTCCACGCCCGCGCTCGCGGTGTGCACCCAGCGCGGCCGCGGGCCCTCGCCCGGCCAGGCGTCCCGTACGGCGGTCGAGGTGAAGTCCCAGACCAGCAGCACGTCGGCGGACGGCAGCCGCTCGGCGAGCGTGGCCTCGTCCGCGTGCTCGATCCGGGCCCGGCCGGTGAGCCTTCCGAGCCTGGGGAGGGGGTCGGCGTCGAGGACCAGAAGGGTGGGGACGGACATCGAGGCACCGTTTCTGCGGATGGTCGCGGGGGCTGCCGGGCGTCCGACGTGAGCGGGGGCACCGGCGGCAGCCCCGGTCTCCACGTGCGCGTGACATGGGCGGATCGACCACGCTCGCACCCGAACCCACCTTCGTCAACACGGGCGTTGCGCACGTTGCGTTGAGTGAGCACGAGATCCAGTACCGCGCCGACCTGCCGGCGTACGACGTCGTCCCGCAACGGGAGGCGGAGCTGCGCAGCCCGGTGATCTCGGCCAACCAGGTGACCGTGTGGGCGGCGTTGCGCCGACTGGGTACCCGAGCCGTGGGACCGTACCAGGCGCTGATCGACCCGGCGGCGAGGTCCGGTCCCGTGCGCCCGGAGATTCCGGGTCTGCCGGCAGTCCGGGAACTGCCGGACGGAGAACAGCAGCAGGAAGGCTGGACATGACCGCACTCGGATTCCTCTACCCGGGCCACTCCGCCGAGGACGACTACCCGCGCATCGAACAGCTCCTGGGCAGCGACATCCGCCTGGACGTGGTGCACACCGACATCGGCACGGACGCCCACCGCGTGGACGCCCTCCTGGAGACGGGTTCCGCCGGGCGGCTCGCCGCGGGCGTCGAGGAACTGCGGATGTCGGGCGCCGAGTCCGTCGTCTGGGCCAGCGGCGGTTTCGTGCACGGCTGGGAGGACGCCCAGGAACAGGTCCGCACCCTGGCTGTCACGGCCGGCATGCCCGCCTCCTCGACCTCCTTCGCCTTCGTGCACGCGGCGAAGGAGATCGGGGCCGCGCGGGTGGCGGTCGCGGCCACCTACCCGGACGACGTGGCCGGCCTGTTCGCCGAGTTCCTGCGGGCCGGCGGGGTCGAGGTCGGCCAGGTCCACGGCGCTGGGATCGTCACCGCCGCGGAGGTCGCCACCTGGGGCGAGGAGGAGGTGTTCGCGCTGGCCCGGGAGGCCGACTCGCCGGACGCCGGGGCGGTGCTCCTCCCGGACACCGCACTGCACACGGTCGCCCACATCCCCGCCCTGGAGAAGGAGCTGGGCAAGCCGGTCCTCACCGCGAACCAGGTCACCGTCTGGGAGGCGCTGCGGCTGACCGACCGCCGGGTGAACGCTCCCTCGCTGGGGGCGCTGTTCACGAGGGAGCCGATCGTCCAGGTGTGACGCGGGCGGCCTCAGGCGCTCACCGCCGGGACTCCTGCGGGGTCTCGGCGGTGAGCGCCGCGCGCATGGTGCGCAACCGCCGGTTCTGGAGATTGCCGTAGAGGACGAGCCAGCCCAGGAAGACGGCGCTGAAGACGGCGAAGCCGACTGTCTGCCGTACGTCCGCGGTCAGGGCCGTCAGCACCACGAGGGCTGTGAACAGGACGGCGAGGAAGACCGCGGCCGCGACCCGGTGGCGGGTGCGGTGCAGGCGCTGTTCGACCAGGTCACGCATGGCCTGCCGCTCCTCGGGCGCGGTCGGGACCTCGCCCCGGCGCAGTCGCCGGTCCAGCGTGATGAGGCCGTCCGTCGATCCGGCGGCCCGCTTCTCCTTGCGGCGCACGGCCGTCAGCACGGCGATCCCGCCGAGGGCGCTGAAGGCCATGCGCACCAGGACGGAGGCGGGAGACCGCCCGGGGAACAGCAGCAGGACCACGGCCGAGGCGGCCAGTACGGTCAGGACGTACTGAAGCCACAGATGTCTGCTGATCAGGGTGTTGAAGCGGTCCACGGCGTCCCCCTCACAGCCGGGTCCGGGCCCGGCGCCGGATGCCGACGACCCGCATCGTCAGACCGATGGTGAGCAGGGCGAGCGCCACCACGCAGTACGCCCACGAGCCCGTGCCCCGGACGGCGTCCACGCAGGTCAGGACCGCCCACAGGCCGGCCACGACACACAGCGCGGTCCAGGCGGTGTCGGCGATGCGGACGGAGAGCTGGTCGCGTTGTCTGGTGCCGGGTTCGAGGGTGCCGGGCCCGTTCGGTCGCGGAGTCTCAGAGCGCGTCATGAAAGCTGCCTCCGGTTGGGTATCGGGGCATTTCGGGTACCCCGGTGCCCTGCCCGCAAGCGGTCAACTCCCCTGCCGGATACGGAAGCTGAGGCTCCGTGGAGCTGTGGCGGGCCCGGTCCGCGCCGCCCCCGGCGAAAACCCCGGGAACAACCGGGTCCATCCCCCTGTTACCCGCAGAGCGACAGCGCACGGCACACACAGGAGGAGCCCACCGTGGCGGAAGACGAGATCCGGGGTACCGCACAGGGCACCGCCCCCGTACCCCTCTCGGTACTCGACCTGGTCACCGTCGGCGCCGGACGCACGGCCACCGACGCCCTGCGCACCAGCGTCGCCATCGCGAGGCTCACCGAGTCCCGCGGCTTCCACCGCTACTGGGTCGCCGAGCACCACTCCATGCCGGGCGTGGCGTCCTCCTCGCCCGCGGTGATCCTCGCCCACCTCGCCGCCCACACCAGCCGCATCCGGCTCGGCTCGGGCGGTGTCATGCTCCCGAACCATGCCCCGCTGGTGATCGCGGAGCAGTTCGGCACGCTGGAAGCACTGGCCCCGGGCCGGGTCGACCTGGGCCTCGGCCGGGCCCCGGGCACCGACGGCGCCACCGCGGCCGCCCTGCGCCGCACCGACCGCCTCCACGAGGGCGCCGACGACTTCCCCGAGCAGCTCATGGAGCTCACCCGCTTCCTGGACGACGACTTCCCGGACGGTCACCCCTACCGCCGTATCCACGCGGTGCCCGGCCCCGTCCAGGCGACCTCGCCCGGCGGAGTCCAGTCCCCGCACCGGCCGCCCGTCTGGCTGCTCGGCTCCTCCGGCTTCAGCGCCCGGCTGGCCGGCTCCCTCGGCCTGCCCTTCGCCTTCGCGCACCACTTCTCGGCGCAGAACACCATCCCGGCCCTGGACCTGTACCGCGAGTCCTTCCGCCCCTCCGCGGTCCTCGACGAGCCCTACGCCCTCATCGGCGTCTCCGCCCTCGCCACCGACGACGAGAAGGAGGCCCGCCGCCAGGTCCGCGCCGCCGCGCTGAGCATGATCCGGCTGCGCACCGGCCGCCCCGGTCTGGTCCCCACCCCGGAGGAGGCGGAGGCCTACGAGTTCAGCCCCATGGAGGAGGAGTTCGCCACCTCCTGGAACGCCAACGTCATCCACGGCACCGCCGACGAGGTCCGCGCCGGCCTCGACGACCTCCACAAGCGCACCGGGGCCGACGAACTGATGCTCACGGGCAACGCGCACAGCGGAGACCTGCGCCTGCGCTCGTACGAACTGGTCGCGGACGCCTACGGGCTGCCGACGGCACCCTGAACCGGGCGGGCGGAGCCGGGTGGCTGATGGGGCGGGTGCGCTGTCGCGCACTCGCCCACGGTTCGTCGCGGCACCCCCGCGCAGCGCCTACGCCTGCACGCCCATCAGCCCGGAGATACGATCCGGCGACACCGGCCGTGAGTACAGCCAGCCCTGGCCGGTGTCGCAGCCGATGCGGCGCAGCCGGCTGGCCTGGGCCGAGGTCTCCACGCACTCCGCGGTGACCGTGAGCCCGAGGCGGTGGGCGAGCTGGATCATCGCCTCCACGACGACCTCGTCGGCCGGGTTCGGGGCGACGCCCTCACCCTCGTACTGGAAGCCCCGGACGAAGGAGCCGTCCAGCTTCAGGACGGAGACCGGGAGGCGGCTGAGGTAGGCGAGGTTGGAGTAGCCCGTGCCGAAGTCGTCGATCGCGATCCCCACGCCCATGTCGCTGAGGGCCTGGAGGGCCTGGAGCGGGCGGCCCGCGGAGCCCATCACCGCGGACTCGGTGAGTTCGAGCTGGAGCAGGTGCGGCGCCAGGCCGGTCTCCGCGAGGGTCTGCGCCACGTCAGCGACCAGGTCGGAGTCCCAGACCTGACGGACCGCCACATTCACGCTGACGAAGATCGGCGGCTCGTCGGGGTGGTCGAGCTGCCACTGCCGGGCCTGACGGCAGGCGGTGGCGAGGATCCAGCGGCCGAGCGGGACGATGGAGCCGTCCTCCTCGGCCAGTGCGATGAACCGATTCGGCGTCAGCAGGCCGAACTGCGGATGGTTCCAGCGCACCAGCGCCTCGACCCCGCGCAGCCGGCCGTCCTCCATGCCCACCAGCGGCTGGTACTCCAGCTTGAACTCGCCGCGCTCGATGGCCGGACGCAGGGTGGAGGCGAGGGCCTGGCGGGTCATGCGGTGGGCGTTGCGCTCGGGGTCGAACAGCGTCCAGCGGTCCCGGCCGTCCGCCTTGGCCCAGTAGAGCGTGGTGTCGGCGGCCTGCATCAGTCCGGTCGCCGAGGTGCCCGCAGCCCGCCGTTCGACCACCCCGATCGACGCCGACACCGACATCCGGTGCCCGGAGAGGTCGAAGGGTGCCTGGATCGCCTTCAGCAGGGACTCGGCGAGGTCGGCGAGCTGCTCGGTGCCGGTGGAGTCCTCGACGAGCAGCGCGAACTCGTCGCCGCCCAGCCGGGCCACCAGGGGAGCGGCCGCCCGGTCGTGGCCGGCCTCGTCCGCGCAGCGCGTCAGACGCTCGGCGACGGCGGCCAGCAGCCGGTCGCCGACCCGGTGGCCGAGGGTGTCGTTGACGGCCTGGAACCCGTCGAGGTCCAGGTAGCACAGCCCGATCCGGCCCGTGCCGCCCTGCTCGTACGACTCCGGCTCCAGCGCGGCCGTCAGCCGCTCGAAGAACAGCGTGCGGTTGGGCAGCCGGGTCACCGGGTCGTGCATCTGCAAGTGCCGCAGCCGCGCCTGGAGTTCACGGCGTGCGGTGATGTCGGCGACCGACAGCAGGACACCGGGGGAGCCCTGCGGGTCGGCGGTCAGCGGTGTGACGGTGATCTGCGCCCACATGGAGTGCCCGTCGGGATGCTTGAGCCGGCGCTTGCAGCGCAGCTTCGCCTGCCGGCCGCGCAGCACCTCGCGATACGCGTGCCAGGTGCGCGTGTCCGACGCCAGGTCCACCAGGTCGGCGGCCGGGGTCCCGGTCAGTTCCTCCGGCACCGCGCCGAGCAGCTCGCCGAAGGCGGGGTTGGCGTCGATCACCGTGCCCTCGCCGTCCACCACGGCCATGGCCAGCGGCGCCGCCGCGAAGGCCGCGCGATGCGACGGGGGCTCGGTACGAAAAGGTGTCGCGATATCACTCTCTGTAACGGCTGACCCGTCGAGGTCTGCCGCGGGCGCCGGCCCTTCGGACGTTCCGTTCACCGCTAGCTCCCGCAGTGCACTCGATCGCTGTCCGCGCAGGAAAGTGTGCCGATCATAGAGGCTGCCCCCAGGCCCTTCCAGCCATTGCCCAGTCTGGGGGACCGGCAACCCCTTCTGACAGATCGTTTCTGCCCGCGACTGGACGGGTTCTTCAGGCCGGAGACCGGTTGTGACGTTCCGTGAGTGATTCGGGGGTGTCGGCCGGTTCGGCAGGTCACGCCAACTCACTCGTCCGGTGCAGATAAACAGGACGTAGTACAGCAAATCAACACAGGCTGGGTGCGGTGTCCCGTGAACCGCTCCCGGAGGTCCCGTTGCCGCGCCCTTTTCCGCGCACTTTCGCGCGTCCCCCACTGCGCAGCACCGCCGCCGTGTTCACCACCATGGCGGCCCTCGCCGCCACCTCCCTCGTCACCGCCCCCTCGGTCGCCGGTCCCTTCTCCTCGGCACCGTGCACCCTCGAACGCACCGAGGCCCACCACTCGGAGGGCCTGGACACCTGGAACACCGCGTATCCGCGCCCGGCCCGGGCCCTCGACGCGGTGATGATCTTCCTGTCCTTCCCGGACGCCCCGCCGCTCACCACCCCCGCCCAGCTCACCGCCGACCACTTCCCGGCCACCACCCGCTTCTTCGAACGCGCCTCCTACGGCCGCTTCACGCTGCGCCCGCATCCGCTGCGGGACTGGATCCGGATGCCGCGGCCGTCGACGTCGTACGCCATACAGCGCGACTGGAGCGCCGCGGACCGGGGCGCCTACCTGCGGGACGCGCTCGCCGCGGCCGACGGGCAGGTCGACTTCTCGCGCTACGACGTCGTCTACTTCGTCGCCGACCCGGACGCGCCGGGCGTCGACTCGGACGCCACGAAGGTGGTCAACCTGGACGTGCCGCTGCGGGCCGACCGCACGGACATCCGCCGGGTCGTCACGGTGTTCGAGAAGCATCCGCCGGACCGGCTGGTGCTGGCCCATGAGACCGGGCACGTCTTCGACCTGCCGGACCTGTACCACCGGCCGGTGGACGGCAAGGGCGACTGGGACACCTATGTCGGTGACTGGGACCTGATGGGCAGCCAGTTCGGTCTGGCCCCCGAGCTGTTCGCCTGGCACAAGTGGAAGCTGGGCTGGCTGGAGCGACGGCAGGTGGTGTGCGTACGCGGGCCGGAGCCGGCGCGGCTGACGCTGGAGCCGGTGGGGGCCGGTCCCGACCGGGCCGGGGTCCTTGGGCTCGGGCGCGGCACGCGGCTCGCGGTCGTGCGCACCGGGACCGACAGCGTGCTCGCCTTCGAGGCACGCGGGGCGGTGGGCAACGACACGGCGGTCTGCCGGCAGGGTGTGCTGGTCTACCGCGTCCACAGCGGCGCGGCGTCCGGCGGCGGCCCGATCCAGGTCCTCGACGCCCACCCTCGCACCGAGGCCTGCTGGGAGAACTCCGTCTACCCGCCCCTGGCGGACGCCCCGGTCGAGCCCGGCGAGACCTTCAAGGTGCCGGACGAGGACGTACGAGTGAAGGTGACGGGCCGAACGACGACGGGCGCGTGGAACGTGGAGATCACAGTCGGCTGACTTCCTGACCGACGGCTCGGTG
The DNA here is from genome assembly GCF_001282115.1 of Streptomyces sp. NRRL B-24085. GTDB lineage: Bacteria > Actinomycetota > Actinomycetes > Streptomycetales > Streptomycetaceae > Streptomyces. The sequence continues at coordinate 13,817 of NZ_LJBR01000282.1, forward strand.
AGCGGTCGGGTGCCTTCCGGCCGGCGGTGCGGTGAGCGAGGGGGGTGTGGGTGGCGGAGCCCCCGCATCGCGCGGCGCAGCCGCGCAGGAACGACGATGGCGAGGCCGGTTCGCGCTTTCCGCGAACATGCCTCGCCATCGACAACGTGCGCCGCCAGGGACTCGAACCCCGGACCCGCTGATTAAGAGTCAGCTGCTCTAACCAACTGAGCTAGCGGCGCCTGCTGACGTCGTAGACCTTAGCATCCTGATCGGCCGGGGGAAAAATCGAAATCCGCACGGCGGTGCGGGCCGCGCGCACGGCCGCCCAGAGCAGGATCTCGGGGCCCGGCAGCCAGGGGTGACGGGTGTCGGGGCCGACCAGCCAGCGGGAGGACGTCGCGGATTTCGCCGCGCCGAGCGGGGCCGGGACGGTCACCGCGTCGCCGGTGCCGTGGCACAGCAGCGGCGGGATCGACGCCGTACGGCCGCACTCCTCCCACCGCAGCAGGGACGGCAGCCGCTGAGCCGTGCCCGGCGCCGCGAAGAGCAGCATCCGGCCCCGGAGCGTCGCCACCGGCCCCGAGCCCGGCCCCTCGTCCCACAGCCGGTCGAGCATCCGGCGCCCGAAGATCACGGGGGCGCTCACCACGTCGAAGACGGTGCCGCAGGGCAGGACGACCGAGGCGGCTGGGCGCTCCTCCCAGAACGACAGGGTGCTGCGCGGATACGTTCCTGCCGAGGCGAGCCAGGCGGCCCCGTCCGCGGTGACGCCGGAGACGTCGAAGCGGTCGGAGAAGGGTTCGTCGCGAGTGCTCATGCCGTCTACATCTACCCGGCGTGAGCGATCGGTTCCCCAGGGTTGCGGGAATTCGGGACAGGAGGGAGGGATGAGGGGTATCTTGCCCGGCTGGCATATGCCAGCCGCTCAGACCGGGTCCGCGTGCCCCGCTCCGCCCTCCGCACCGCGCAGCAGGTCCCGGCCGAACTCCACCATCTTCTTCGCGTAGTCCTCGGTCCACTCGGCACGCTCGGCGATGTCCGCCGTCGTGAGCCGGTCGAAGCGCCTGGGGTCGGCCAGCTGGGCCGCCGCCATCGCCTGGAACTCCACGGCACGGTCCGCCGCCGCGCGGAAGGCGTGCGCCAGCTCGGTGGACCGGGTGAGCAGCGCGCGCGGGTCGTCGATCGACTCCAGGTCGAAGAAGTGCTCCGGGTCGTCGGCCACCTGGGCGGGCTCGAACAGCAGGGGCGCGGGGCGTAGCCGCGGCTCGTTCCGACGCGGCGTGGGCTCCGCCATGTCTTCATCCTCCTCGTACGTCGTCCGTACCGTCGGCCCGCCTGTGGAGGGCCACCGTCCATTGTCCCGCGCCCGTGCAAGAGGGCCCGATGCCCACGACAGCGCGCACCGTCACGGACGCCACGGCACCCGGTGCTCCGCGAGACGGGCCAGCACCGCGTGGTTCGCCTCCCAGCCGTCCGGGAACTTCACCAGGGTGCCGAGCTGGACCGGCTCCGTGGACGGGTAGTCGTCCAGCAGGTCGCTCACACCCGCCCGGCACACCACCACGCACGCGTGGCGGTGGCGCGAGGCCAGCACGCACAGGCGGCCCGTCTCCAGATGGAAGGCGGTGGCGTCGGGACGGCCGGAGAGCGGGTGCAGGACGACCGTGACGTCGTACTCGCGGCCCTGGAGACGGTTCGCCGTGTCGACGGTGACGTCCGTGACGCCGAGGTCGGTCAGCGCCGCGCGGACCGCCGCCGCCTGGTCACGGTGCGCCGTGCCCACGGCGATGCGGTCGGCGGTCAGCGGCGCGGGCTCCGGTGAGCGCTCCGACGTGGCCGCCCCGCCCCGGTCCAGCAGGCGCCGTACGACGGTCGCGACGGCCCGCACCGCCTCCGGGTCGGTGCGCGGGGTGTGCCGCGCGGGCAGCTCCAGCAGGCCCCAGCCGGACTCCGCCGCCGCGTCGATCACCCGGTCGGGGCCCGACCCGTCCGAGGGGACGCCGAAGGTGAGCCGGCGGTCGTCGTGGCCGGTGCCGCTGCGGAAGGGCGTGTACGGGTAGAAGGCGTCCGAGACCAGCGGCGCGGCCGAGGCGGGGAGCCGCCAGGACACCGGCAGCCGGTGCTGGGGCAGCTCGGGGTTGTGGGCCAGCAGGGTCGTCACCGCCGAGGCCGAGGGGTCGTACGACAGTCCCGCCCACTGCTCGCTGCCCACGATCGCGAACGGATCGAGCTGGCCGGGGTCGCCCACGAACAGCGCCCGCTCGAACAGCCCCGCCACCGCCAGCAGCGAGTCCGAGCGCATCTGGTACGCCTCGTCCACGATCGCGTGCGCCCACGGCTCGTCGGCCTTCACGTGACCCCACTTCGCGGCCGTGGAGATCACGACCGGCAGCCCGGTCAGGTCACCGGCCTTCGCCGACTTGCGGACCTGCGGGAGGTCGTCCAGCGCCTGGTCGTACGGGTCGGCGTCACTGCTGTGCAGCCGCCCCACCGGCAGCTCGGGGTTCTTCTCGGCGAGCCTGAGCACGAGGTCGTCGACCTGGGCGTTGGTCTGCGCGACCACCATCAACGGGCGTCCCGCGTCGGCCAGTTCCAGGGCGGCGCGGACGACGAGGGTGGACTTGCCGGCGCCGGGCGGGGAGTCGACGACGACTCCGCGGTGGGTGCCGTGCAGGGTGTCGTGGAGGATCGCGTCGGTGGCGCGCGCGGCCTCGGCACCGGGGTCGAAGGTCCGGTGGCCTCCGGGGGCCGGGGTGGTCACAGCACGTCCTCCGGGGTCACGGGATCGGCGGTCTCCAGCACGGTCTCACCGGGCGGCCCGCCGTGTGTCCAGGGCGTGTCCTCCGGGTCGGGCAGCTTGGCGCCGCCGCGCTGCTCGTGCTCGAAGAGCGTGAAGCACACCCGGTCGCCCTTCTCCGGGACGGACCCGGTCTCCGGCTCCTTGCCGCGGCCCATCTTGTCGAGCACCTTGAGCACGATCAGCGCGCCCTCCTCCTCGCACCCCACGAACTCGGCCGACTGCGGCTTGCCGCCCAGCGAGCGGTACACCTTGGCCCGCTCGCCCAGGTGCGGCCGGTCGTCGGTGCGCACGGTCACCAGCGGGCGGGGGCTCGGCCGCTTGCCCTCGCTGTAGGTCATCTCCACGTCGACGACCTCCCCCGCGAACGCCTCCCCGGCCAGCCGCCGCCCCGCCATCACCAGCGGGTCGTCGAGCGCCTCCTGCGCCTCCAGGCGGGCCTGTTCGCGCTCGCGCGCGGCGAGCTTGCCGGCGGCGGTGACCGCGTCGTCGCGGCGCGGCTGCGGGGGCTCGCCCGCCACGACCCGGTCGCGGTGGCCGGTGAACGACCAGCGGTCGCGCGTCCACCGCTCCTCGACATGCGCCCCCTCGGGCAGCGCCCGCAGCAGGTCCACGCTCCGCCACACCGCGTCCCAGGTGGGGCGGGTGTGGTGCGCGACGAGCGCGCGGATCTCCCGCTCGGCGGCGGTGAGCGCGCCGAGCCGGTCGTCGGCCTCCAGACCGTCCTCGGCGGCGGCGAGGGCGGTACGCGCGCGGTCGTAGCGCTCGAAGGCCGGGGCGAGCAGCTTGTTGTCGAACGCCGGGTCGGTGGCGGGACCGGCGGGCGGATGCAGGAGCTGGCCGCGGTCGTCCCGGGCGAGCTCGGCCTCCAGGGCCGCCTCGGCGCCCGAGCGGCCCTCGGGCGGGTCGATCCAGGCGAGCAGCGCGCCCAGGTGCTGGTCCTCCAGGCTGGACTGCCCGGTCGACCAGTGCCGGGCCAGCACGTCCGTCATCGCCAGCAGCAGCGAGGAGCCCGGCACCCGGGCCCGCTCCCCGAAGTGGGTCAGCCACCGGCCCAGCAGCGGCACCCGGGGCGGGGCCGGGTACGGCGTCTCCGGGTCCTGCTCCGCCGTACGCCGAAAGCGCATCGAGCGCCCGAGCAGCCGTACGAAATCGACGCCCGCGCGGCTCGGCAGGATCAGTTGCGGGGCGTCCGCGCACAGCTCGACCTCGACCTTGACGCGCTTGCCGGTCTCCGGGTCGGTCTCGTTGCGCTCGGCGGCCTCCACGGCTTCGGCGTATCCGTCGACGTACGGCAGCACGACGTCCGCCAGCTCGGCCAGGAACGCGAACCTGAGGTCACGGTCCCGGGGCTGTGGAACGACCAGGAGGTGCGGGGCGTCCCGGTCGGTTCCCACGAGCGCGCCGAGCGGGGCACCGGCCTCGCCCGCGGTGGTGAGCGGGACCAGGACGAGCGGACGGTCCGAGAGATGGCGGTGCCGCACGGTCGCGGCGGGCTGGGCGCGGCCGGTGCTGACGGCTTCCAGGCGGGCGAGCGTGGCGATCAGTGACATGCGGCCACCCCCAGCGCCTCCGCGCGCAGTTCGGCCGCTCTGCGCAGCGCCGCAACGGCCGGGTCGTCGGGGTCGCCGGTCTCGCCGCGGGCCGCCGCCAGGACGTCCTCGACCGTCGTCAGACCGCCGAGCTCCGCGCGCACCGAACGGCCCAGGGAGGTCACCTGGCCGGCCGCGCGGGAGCGGTCCCGGCAGTGGAAGGCCAGTTCGCACGCGGACAGGCACTCGGGGGCGTAGGTCGCCGGGACCGACTCGACGGCGGCGGCCAGCTCGGCGGCGGGCAGGCCGGGGGCGAAGCAGGTGCCCTCGGGCAGGGCGTCGGCGATGTCCTCGATGCGGGTGAGCCGGGCCAACTGGCGGGCGGTGACCGCGCGCTGCTTGCGGATGTCGACGGCGGACGCGGTGGGGAGGTTCGAGAAGTCCTTGGGGCAGACCAGCAGCACCCGGTGGCGGACCTTCGGCGCCGGTTCCAGCCGGGCGGCGACCTCCTCCAGCGCGAGGACGTACACCGCCGCCTGGCGGGCTGCCGCGCCCACCTTCGAGGGGTCGGCCGAACCGTCCAGCATCGGGAAGGACTTGATCTCCACGACCGTCCAGCTCCCGTCCGGGTGCACGACCACCGCGTCCGGCTCCAGGAAGGCGGGGGAGCCGGCGACGTCCAGCGCGAGCATGGGATGGTCGAGGAGCGTCCACCCCTGCGCCTCGCCGGCCTCGCGCAGGGCGAGGGCGGTGCGCGCGGTCCGGCCCTCCGGGCCGATCGCGGTGAGGTCGGGCACATGGGCCCCGTCGGGCGGCTCGGCGCCGCGGTCCAGCCGCTCGTGCACCAGCCGCAGCAGCTCCGCGCCGCCGTCCGCCTTGACCTTCGCCTCGAAGGCGTTGCCCCGGGTCAGGGCGAACTGCGACTGCCCGAAGGCGGACGGCGAGCCCAGCGCACTCGCCAGGGCCGTCTTGTTCACCCCGGCGCCGTCCAGGATCGCGCGCCGCCGGCACCCGGGGTTGGCGGCGAGGGCCGCCAGGGCGCGCGCGTCCAGCGCCTTGGCCGGTACCTCGGGACCGCGCAGCTCAGCGAGCCGCTGCCGGAGCGCCGTCCCCCGCGTCCGTGGGAGCGGCACTCGGTTCGGCTCCGCCTGGGAAGCGTGATTCGCGCTGCCGTGGAATGTGCTCACCCGCGGAAGTCTGGCATCCGCCACTGACAATCGAGGTCTCTGTGGCGCGAGAGGCCACGGACACGGTGGCTATCCGGGCGCGGACGCCCGCCGTGGCCCGCTCCGCCGCCCGGCTGACGTACGGGGCGAGCAGGAACCCGAGCCCCATCACCGCCGCGCCCGCGACCGCGTCGAGGAAGTAGTGGTTGGCGGTGCCCATGACCACGATGGTGGTGATGAGCGGGTAGGCGACGGCCGCGACCTTCGTCGTACGCGTCCTGCCGTAGCGCCACAGCATCACACCGCACCACAGCGCCCAGCCGACGTGCAGGCTCGGCATGGCCGCGTACTGGTTCGTCATGCCGCCCATGCCACGCGGCGCGCTGGCCTCCCCGCCCCACCAGCCGTACGAGCTGTACTGGGCCATGGTGTCGACGAAGCCGTGGCTCGCCGAGAGGAGACGGGGCGGGCAGGTCGGCAGCAGGGTGAAGCCGATCAGGCCCATGAACGTGGACGTCATCAGCCAGGTGCGGGCCGCCCGGTAGTGCAGGGCCCGGGAGCGGAAGAGCCAGACCAGGACGGCCGGGGTGACCAGGTAGTGCAGCGAGGCGTACCAGAAGTCGGCCGGTACGCCGATCCATGCCTGGTCGGTGAACAGCCGGTTGAGCGGGTGCTCGGCGTTGAGGTAGAGGACCTTCTCGATCTTGAGGATCGCGAGGCCGTGGTCGACGGCGCCCGAGACGTCGCCCCTGGCGAGAAGCCGTCCGGCGCTGTAGCAGGCGTACACCAACAGGATCAGGGGCAGCTCGGTCCACCAGCGCAGCCGCGTGTCCGGGACTGCCTCGGTGCCTGGTGTCTCGGTCAGCGGCATCCGATCCTGTCCCCCTTCGTTTCGCGCGGCTTCCGGCGGTCGTCGTCCGGTCGTGCCACTTTACGGTGTATGAGCGGGCCCTTGTGGAGTGCCCCCACGCAGCGCCTTCGGCCCTCAAAGACGCTGGGATCGCCCGTCGGGTTGCCCTCACACAGGGTGCGCGATGATGGAGGGGTTCTGCCTCCGTTTTCCCCCGGAAAGGTTTCTTCATGGCACCGCGCATCCTGCTGGCCCGGCACGGACAGACCGAGTGGTCGCTGTCCGGCAAGCACACCGGCAGGACCGACGTGCCACTCCTGGAGGAGGGCCGGCGGGGCGCCAAGCTGCTCGGCGAGCGGCTGCACCAGCCCCCGTACGACGGTCTTCCCGGCCTGGAGGTCCGCACGAGCCCGCTGGCACGCGCGCGTGAGACCTGCGAACTCGCCGGGTTCGGGGACCGGGCGGCCACCTGGGACACGCTCATGGAGTGGGACTACGGCGCGTACGAGGGCATGACCCCGGACGAGATCCAGGCGGTGCGGCCGGGGTGGCTGATCTGGCGGGACGGCGTCCCCGAGGGGGAGTCGCTCGCGCAGATCACGGCACGCGCGGACGAGGTCGTCGCCTGGGCGCGGTCGGCGGACCGGGATGTGCTGGTGTTCGCCCACGGGCACATCCTGCGGTCCCTCGGGGCGCGGTGGCTGGGGCTGCCGATCGATTTCGCGGCGCGGATACGACTCAATCCGACGTCCTTGTCCGTGCTCGGGTGGGCTTACGGGGAGCCGGCGATCGAGAGCTGGAACGACCTGGGGCATCTGGGGTAGTTGCTCGACCGCGCGCCGGCGGGGCTTCTCGCGCAGTTCCCCGCGCCCCTGAGTGGGTACAGCCAGGCGGGCTGTCACCGCACCGACCCAGGGGCGCGGGGAACCGCGCGACCAGCCCTCAACGGGCCGCGGGCGAACGACCACCCCCTCAACCGGTCCGCGGCAGCAAGGCGTGGCGTTCCAGGAACGCCGACACCCCCGAGGCCCGCCGGTGCGGCAGCAGCACCCTCGCCGTCGCCGCCAGCATGGTCCTGACGCGGGACGACTGGACCTCGCCAAGGAGCTCCAGCACCCGCAGCCCCGCCGCCGCGGCCTCGTCCGGGCGGCCGCCGCGGGCCAGGTCGTCGGCGAGCTCGGCGGTGTAGAGCGCGATGTTGCGGGTGAAGTGCGGGTCCTGGAGGTCCGCCGCCCGGCGCGCGTGCCGGGCGGCCCGGCGCCAGTCGCCCAGCGTGGACCAGCACTGCGCCTCCAGGCCCTCCAGTTCGGCCTCGCCGTAGAAGCTCATCCACTCGGGGTCGGCGTCCGACAGGCCCCGCTCGAAGTAGGCCTGCGCCCGGGCCAGCGCCTGCTCGCACCCGGTGCGGTCGGCGAGCCCCGCCCAGCCGCCCGCCTCGCGCAGCGCGAGCAGGGACATGAGCCGGGGCGAACCCAGGGGCCGGGCGACCCGCTGCGCGGCCTGCGCGGCCCGCACCGCCTCCCGCGGCCGCCCCGCGTCGCGCGCGAGGAAGGCGGTGTTGCAGAAGGCGTGCGCCTCCAGGGAGTCGTCCCCGGTCACCCGGGCCGTCGCGAGCGCCTCCGCGTAGTGCGAGCGGGCGTCGTCGAACCGTCCGGAGTCGTGCGCCAGCCAGCCCACCGAGATGGCGAGCTCACCCGCGCCCGAGTGCAGCCGGTCGGCGGTCGTCTGCCGGGTCGCGCCGGCGTCCAGGAGCGCGTAGGCGGCGCGCAGTGGAGCCGCCGCGCGCTGGTACAGGCCGTCCGCGCCGTGCCGGTCGTCGAGCAACCGGATCCTGCGCACGGCTTCCTCCAGGGCGCCCGCCTCCCCGGTCCCGGCGCGGCGGACCGGACGTCCGGCGGCCGTGGCGTCGAGGGCGAGGCCGATGGGGCCCAGTGAGGCGGCGGCGACGGTGGCGCCCCCGCCGGTCATGAATGCGCGACGCAGCACGTCGCTCTCCTCGTAGTTGTCGTACGTGTCGTCAGGGTCCTGCGTGTCTTGCGTGTCATACGGCTCGTACGTCCCCGGTGTCTCACCCGTGGTGCGCGCCCGGCGTCCGCGTACGGACGCGCGGGAGGCGAAGCCCAGGTCGGTGAGCGTGCGGCCGGGGAACATGTGCAGGAACACCCGTTCGTACGCGTAGTTGGGGCAGCGGATCTCGCCCGCCTCGACGCGACCCACATAGCGCGCGTCGCAGCTCACGCTCTCGCCGATCTCGCGCGCGGCCCGCCGCACCGCCGCGGCGAACTCGGCCGGCGAGCGCTGTCCGCGCAGGCGCCGGAACGCGAGGTTCGGCCGCGGAGGTGTGGGGGACTGGGACGAGGTCACCATTGACGACGCCATGGCCGGGTCCTCTCGTGCGAACCGTCGAACCATGCCGGAGGAGGGGCGAGTTGACTGGTTTGTCAGTGAGACGCCCTGTTTCCGGCGGGCAAGAACGTACCTGTTGTGTCCGGGTCGCCATGCGGGGTTTGGCTACAAACCGGATATCTCATCCGTGATCCGCCATGAACTGCCATCCTTTGCGGCGGACTTCTGCCGTAGCCGTTGACGCCGGCGCGCGTTGAACCTCTCGGAGTCGGACGAGGGTTCCTTGGTGGAGGCCGCGATGGAGATCAGCCGGAGCGTCAATCCCTGTACGCCGGTGTCGTGCGACGTGGTCACGGTGCCGACGCGACACGGCCTGGAGGCCGTCGACATCCTGCGGCGCGGGGTGGGGGAGGGGGTCGGGCCGGTGCTGCACGACGGCGGCGGTCAGACGCTGGGCTTCCTGGTGCCACCGGGGACCGCCGCGGGGTGGGACGTCCCGGGCAGTACGTGCACGGAGACGGACGGCCGGGGGCTACGACTGGCTCCCGAACCGCCGGTGGAGGGATCGGACTGGCTGCTGCCACCAGGAGACGCAGACCTGGCGACGGACCCGGCGGTGCTACGGGCGGCACTCGGCGAGGCGGCGAGACTGATCGAGGCGGCAGACAACTGCCGCTGACCGCACCTACCTGTGAGGGGCGCGGGGAACTGCGCGATCAACCCCTACCGGCCCGCAGACGCGAGACGACCCTCCGCCGCAGATAATGGCGTAGTGGGCAAGTCCAAAAACTCTCGCCGAAGCAACGCGGCGCCCGAAGCCGTCGTGGAACCCGTGGACGGCGGTCTCGCCGAGCTCATCCCCGACCGCGAGCGCACGCACGCGTGGACGCTGCTCATCGACGGCGCGCCGCAGTCCCACGTCGACCTGGACGACCCGACCCACCTCTCCTTCGAGTACCAGCGCCGGCTGGGCCACGTCATCGACCTGGCCGCACCCCCCAACAAGCCCGTGCACGCCGTCCACCTCGGCGGAGGCGCCCTCACCCTCGCCCGGTACCTCGCCGCGACCCGCCCCCGCTCCACCCAGCAGGTGATCGAGCGGGACGCGGCCCTCGTGCAACTGGTGCGCCAGAAGCTCCCGTTGGAACCGGCCGCGCGGATACGGGTGCGGTCCGCCGACGCCCGCCAGGGACTCGCCAAGGTCCCCGACGGATGGGCCGACCTCGTCATCGCCGACGTGTTCAGCGGCGCCCGCACCCCCGCCCACCTGACCTCCACCGAGTTCCTCGACGAGGTCCGCAGGGCGCTCCGGCCGGGCGGCTGCTACGCCGCCAACCTCGCCGACGGGCCGCCGCTCGCCCATCTCCGCGGCCAGATCGCCACCGCCGCCGCCCGCTTCCCCGAACTCGCCCTGGTCGCCGATCCGACGGTCCTGCGCGGCAAACGCTTCGGCAACGCCGTCCTGGTCGCCTCCGACACCCCCCTGCCGGTCCCGGAGCTGACCCGCCGCGCCGCCTCCGACCCGCACCCCGGCCGCGTCGAACACGGCAAGGCGCTCCTCGACTTCACCGGCGGGGCCGTACCCGTGACGGACGCCGCGGCGGTGGCCTCGCCGGCGCCGCCGCCCTCGGTGTTCCGCTGACTCAGTACGTGCCGATCTCCACCCGCGGCGGACCGTCGTGCCAGGTGCAGAACACCGACACCCGGTCCGCGCCCGAGGAGAACTCCACCCGGATCCACGACTCCGTCTTCCACACCTGCATCGACCACCCCGTGCCCGGTGTCGCGGACACCAGGGTCGCCGACTTCTCACCGAGGTCGAAGACCGCGCGGCCGCCGTCGGTGTCGTAGCTCCTGACCTGGCCGGAGGCGGTGGGAGAAGGGCTCTTCGAGGGGGTCGGCGGCGCGCTGGTGGCCCTCGGCGTCGGTGCGGGGCTCTTCGACGGCGCCACCCGCCCGGTCCGTGTCGGCGTCGGTGACGCCAGCGGCTTCGACTCCTGCGTGGTCGCCTCGGCCGCCGTGATGGGCAGGGCGCGCGGCGGGTCGTAGGCCGTGCCCGTCATGACCGTGTGGACGCCCCACCACGACAGCGTGACCGCCGCGCCCGTGGCGAGCGTCCAAGCCAGTACGTGTACGAGTCCTCTGCGCATCGCCCGCCATACTGCCTCACCCCTCTCACCGGCCGCACCCGGACTGAGTTGTCCACAGGCCCCGACCGCGCCCGCCCGAATCGCGTACGGTGCGGCGCATGGCAAGTGTGCTCGTGGTCGAGGACGACCAGTTCGTGCGCTCGGCGCTCATCCGGCACCTGACCGACGCGGCACACACCGTGCGCAGCGTCGGGACGGCGCTGGAGGCGCTGCGCGAGGTCGCCCATTTCCGTTTCGACGTGGTGATCCTGGACCTCGGTCTGCCCGATCTGGACGGGTCCGAGGCTCTGAAGATGCTGCGCGGGATCACCGACGTCCCGGTCATCATCGCCACCGCGCGGGACGACGAGACGGAGATCGTCCGCCTGTTGAACGCCGGGGCGGACGACTACCTCACCAAACCCTTCTCGGTCGAACACCTCTCCGCGCGGATGGCCGCCGTCCTGCGGCGGTCGCGGGCCGCCGGAGGGGACGCGCCGCCCGAGACCGTGCTGCGCGTCGGCGGCCTGAGCGTCGACCCGCTGCGCCGCCAGGCCGAACTGGACGGCGTCCGGCTCGACCTCACCCGACGCGAGTTCGACCTGCTCGCCTTCCTGGCCGCCCGGCCCGGAGTGGTCGTCCCCCGCAAGGAACTCCTCGCGGAGGTCTGGCAGCAGTCCTACGGCGACGACCAGACGATCGACGTCCATCTCTCCTGGCTCAGGCGGAAGCTGGGGGAGACCGCCGCGCGGCCCCGCTATCTCCACACCCTGCGGGGCGTCGGGGTCAAGCTGGAGCCGCCGCTGTGAGGTGGGCTCTGGTCAAGGTCTGTCTGGCGGTCACCACCATGGTCGTGGTCGCCTTCGCCGTCCCGCTCGGCCTCGTCATCAAGGAGATGGCCCGGGACCGTGCCTTCTCCAACGCCGAGCGGGAGGCGGCCGCCGTCGCCCCGGCCCTGTCCATCACCACCGACCGCGACCAGTTGGAGCGGGTCGTCGCCTCCGCCGGCTCGGACTCCGGGATGGCCGTCCACATACCGGCGGGCGGAGGCCAGCGGGCCGTGGACATCGGCCGGCAGCGGGCCGCCGCCGGTGACATCGCGACCGTGCGCAAGCTGGGCCGCGCCTCCACCACCGGGGTGCCCGGCGGCTCCACCCTGCTCCAGCCGGTCGCGCTCAGCTCCGGCGAGATAGCCGTCGTCGAGGTGTACGTCCCCGAGTCCGAGGTGAGCAACGGCGTCGCGACCGCCTGGGCGGTCCTCGCGGGCGTCGGCATCGCGCTCGTCGTCGGCTCGGTCGCGGTCGCCGACCGGCTCGGCGTGCGGATGGTGCAGCCCGCGCAGAGACTCGTCGAGGGCGCCCATGAGCTGGGGGAGGGGCAACTGGGCGCGCGGGTGCCGGAGGAGGGCCCGAACGAACTCAGGCTCGCGGCCGTCGCGTTCAACTCCATGGCCGACCAGGTCGTCCAACTGCTGGCGAACGAGCGGGAGCTGGCCGCCGACCTGTCCCACCGGCTGCGCACCCCGCTGACCGTGCTGCGGCTCAACGCGGCCTCGCTCGGGGACGGTCCGGCCGCCGAGCAGACCCGGGCGGCGGTCACCCAGCTCGAGCGCGAGGTCGACACCATCATCCGCACCGCCCGGGAGGCCAAGCCGCAGACCGCGGCCGCCGGGCCCGGCGCCGGGTGCGACGCGGCCGAGGTGGTCCGGGAGCGGATGGGCTTCTGGTCGGCGCTCGCCGAGGACGAGGGCCGCAAGTGGCGGGTGGCCGGCACCGAGCGGCCGGTGCGCATCCCCGTGGCCCGGGCCGACCTCGCGGCCGCCCTGGACGCCCTGCTCGGCAACGTCTTCCGGCACACCCCGGAGGGCACCGCCTTCGCGGTCGACGTGCACAACGGCGAGGACGCGGTGATCGTGCTGGTCTCCGACGCGGGCCCCGGCATCCGCGACCCGGAGGCGGCCATGGCACGCGGGCGGGGGTCCGGCAGCACCGGTTCGACGGGACTCGGCCTCGACATCGTGCGGCGGCTCGCCGAGGGGACGGGCGGGGACGTGCGGATCGGGTCGTCGGTGCTGGGCGGCACCGAGGTACGGATCTGGATCCAGCTCGACGGGCGCGAACCGGTACGCCGGGGGCACCGGGTGCGCAGGCGCCGCACCGGCCGACTGGTCTCGACCTTTAACCGACCCCGATCCCTTCCTTAAGCGCGCCCTAAGATCCTCAACGCCCGCCCTGATCAGGCCATTTGCCCGATTCGGGATCGCTAGCGTGCCACGCCATGAGCATGCATCGGCGCAGACTGAACAGCAGGAACAAGGTGATCGGCGGGGTGGTCGCCGCCGCCGTGGTGGGGACCGGGGCGGTCCTGTTGAGCGGTACCGCCCAGGCGGCGGGGATCGGCGCCGCGTACACGAGGACGAGCGACTGGTCGACGGGGTACACCGCGCAGTACGTCGTCACCAACAACAGCGGTTCGGCCCAGAAGGACTGGAAGCTGGAGTTCGACCTGCTGGGCGGAGCCACGCTCGGGTCCCTGTGGAACGGGGAGTCGAGTGTGAGCGGGCGCCATGTCCTGGTGCGGCCGCCCAAGTGGGACACCGACGGCCTGGCCGCGGGGGAGTCAGTCACGGTCGGGTTCGTGGTCAGCGGCACGGGCGACCCCACGGGCTGCCTCGTCGACGGCGGCGCCTGCTCCACCGGCGGCAGCGGCACTCCCGCCCCGACACCCACGGCCACTCCCTCCGGCCCGGCCGCTCCCACGCCCACCCCGACCTCGGCCCCATCG
>NZ_LJBR01000283.1 GCF_001282115.1 Streptomyces sp. NRRL B-24085
CCCCCGCACGATGCCACTAAGCCCCGCCACCCGGCGCGGCCCCACGGTCTGTGTTCTCGGGAGGACCTGCCATGACCGCCAGTCTGCAGCAGCTGCGCCGCTGCCACTTCGCCGTCGACCTGGGCGCGGCGCGGACGCGGGTCTACGTGAAGGGGGCCGGGCTCGTCGTCGACCAGCCGTCGGCCGCCGCCGTGAACACCCGTACCGGCGCGCTGATCGCGGTCGGCGAGTTCGCCGAGAAGATGACGGGCCGCACCCCCGACTACATCCGCGTCGTCCGGCCCGTCTCCGGCGGCACCGTCGTCGACATCGAGATGGCCCAGCGCATGCTGCGCCACCTGCTCGGCGACAGGATCCGCCGCAACCTGCGCCGCAAGCCCCGGCTGCGGGCCGCCGCCTGCACCCCGCACGACGCCGACCCGCTGGCCCGGCGCGCAGCCATCGAGACCCTGGTCGGGCTCGGGGCACGGCGCGTGGAGCTCGTGGACACCCTCATCGCCGCCGCCGTGGGCTGCGGACTGCCCGTCGAGCGGGCCGAGGCCACCATGATCATGGTGTGCGGGGCGGCCGCCACCCAGGTCGCCGTCCTCTCCCTCGGGTCGATCGTGACCGCGGAGCGCATCCCGGTCGGCGGCGAGGCCGTCGACCACGCGATCGTGCAGCACCTGCGTCACGAGCACGAGCTGATGCTGCCCAGCCAGTCCGTACGGCCGCTCCAGCTCGCCCTCTCGGGCAACGGCCTCACCCCGCAGGGCCCCGCCTCCACCGAGATCCACGGACGGGACGTCGCCACCGGCCTCGCCCGCTCCGTGCGGGTCGACACCGCCGCCGTGCGGGACGCGATCGAGACCCCGCTGACCGCCGTGCTCGACGGCATCGGCCGGGTGCTGCGCAACTGCCCGCCCGACCTCGTGGCCGACCTCGCCGACCGCGGGATCATGATGGTCGGCGGCTCCGCCCTGCTCCCCGGTCTCGACCAGATGCTGCGGCAGGCCACCGGGATGCCGGTGCACATCGCCGAACGGCCCGACGTGTGTGCCGTACAGGGTCTGGGGCACATGCTGGAGGGCAAGATCGAGCCGCTGTCCCTGAACCCGCTGGCCCCCTGACTGAGGCCCCGTCAGACCATCTCGGGCACCCGGGCCCTGCCCTCGGGGTGGAACCGCTCCAGCCGCCGCGGCGGCACGATGCTCGGCAGCAGCATCTCCCACATGAGGGTGGTCTCCTCGGTCAGGTCGGCCCGCCCGCTGAGGACCTGGGAGCTGAGCTGCAGTCCGGTCCAGGAGCCGACGATCAGCCGGGCCACCCGTCCGGGGTCAAGGTCCGCCTTGACGTCCCCGCGCTGCTGGGCCCGGACGAGGCACTCCCGGAAGAGCTCGATCCACCGGGTGTACGGCTCGCTGACCAGGCCCGCCTTGGAGCTCCGGTCGACGGCCAGCCGGATGCCGGCCCGCACCCGGACGTCCGTGACCAGTCGCCGGGCCATGGCGTGCACGATGTCGATGACGGTCTGCATCCCCGGTCTCTCCGGGTCCGTGACCGACTCCAGGGCGGCGAGCTGCTCGTCGACGAGGGCCTGGGCCAGCTCCTCCTTGGAGCCGAAGTGGAAGTAGAGCGCGCCCTTCGTCACCCCGGCCTCCTTGAGGATGTCCCCGAGCGACGTCCCGTGGTACCCCTCGGCGTCGAAGACGCGGGCCGCCCCGTCGAGGATGGCCGACCGGGTGACCTCCGCGCGTTCCTGCCTGACCATGCGCCCACCCCTGACTGTGTCACGACGAGCCCTCGCGATCAGTCTGCCTTCCCGATCAACAAGGAAACCAACCGACTGGTACTTTTCCCGA
Source organism: Streptomyces sp. NRRL B-24085 (assembly GCF_001282115.1). Lineage (GTDB taxonomy): Bacteria > Actinomycetota > Actinomycetes > Streptomycetales > Streptomycetaceae > Streptomyces. Next base: position 1,842 of record NZ_LJBR01000283.1, read on the forward strand.
CCACCCGGGCAAACACTGTGCCGGACACAGGGGGGCACCGCGGGCCGTGAACGACGCGCAGTCGGGCGCGGTCGGGCCGGGCGGACACCGTCCGGCGAGACCGGTGTGAGCGGGTGCGCCCCTGTGTGCTCCCCGCCGGCGGGCGCTACGGTGGAGTATCCGACGGCTGTGGGAGGCTCTCTCGTGACGAGCGGAACCGCGACGACCCGACAGGCCGGAACCTCTTCCTCCGTGACCGCACCGGCTCTCACCTCCGTCACCCGGATCGGCGTGACGGGACACCGCAGCATCCCGGGCCCGGTCCTGCCGGGCGTGCGGGCGGAGATGCGCAGACAGCTCGGCGGCGCCCTGGAGGCCCTCTCCTGTCTCGCGGCCGGCGCCGACCAGCTCTTCGCGGACATCGCCCTGGACAGCGGCGTTCCGGTGACGGCGGTGATCCCGGGCATGGACTACGAGGCCCACCTGGACGACGACGCGGCCCGCGCCGGGTACCGCAGGATCCTGGGCGTCTGCGCGAACCGGGTCGAGCTGCCGCCCGAACCGACGCACGAGGAGGCGTACTTCGCGGCGGGCCGCTGGATCGTCGACCACTGCGATCGTCTGGTCGCCGTGTGGGACGGGCGTCCGGCCCGGGGGCTCGGGGGCACCGCCGACGTCGTGGCCTACGCGCGCAGGACGCAGGTCCCGGTCACCGTCCTGTGGGAGCCGGGCGTCCGCCGCGAGCCGTGAGCGCCGACACCCTTGGCGGCACGGTGGTCTGAGCGACCGTCACCGTTGCCGCACGCGGTCCGAGAGACCGTCAACCGCCGAACCTGCCGAGCCAGTCCGAGTGCTGCGGCGACACCAGCCGTTCCGCCTCCGCCACCGCGCGGGCCCACCGGTCCTCGGTCACCGTCGTGCTCATCTCCACCCGCAGGGTCTCCAGATCCTGCTCGACGAGCGAGTGCGCGTAGGTCAGCGGCCGGTGCCTGCGCACCTCCTGCCAGGCCACGCCGGCCGCCGCGGACGCGCTGAACACCCCGGTCAGGTCCCAGCCGCCGAGCATCCCGGCCGCCCGGAGCACGGCAGCGAGCAGGGCCAGCAGGGTCAGCACGGCGGTCACCGACGACCAGCGCACGGAGGCGCGGTGGGCCTGCGCGGCGCGCCGCCGGTACCAGGCGTGCTGCTCCAGTAATCGCTCACGCAGATAGACGTCCCGCCGCACCGGGAAGGGCTTCGCCCGCACCTGCCGCATCACCGGCGTGATCTGGCCCTCGCCGCGGGTGTGGGCGCCGTTCCTGGAGTCCTCCCAGCCCACCTTGCGCATCTCCCGGAGCCGTTCCTCGACCCGCTCCGCGAACAGCGCGTCCGCGTTGGCCACTCGGGAGTGGAAGACACCGCCGTGTACCATGTACTGCCACGCCAGGGACTTCAGCATCTCGGCGACGGCACGATGGGCCTGCCAGCGTGCGCGGGCCCGCCGGCGCGTGGTGCGCAGACCGATGCCGATGGTCAGGGCGTACAGCAGCGCGGCCAGGAACGCCGGGACATGGCTGTCCAGGCGTTCGGCCAGCATGGCCGATGTGGTGGCCGCCAGCAGGACGATCAACTGGGCGCGCACGGCTCGGAAGGATTCACTCTGATGGGTGATCGCGAGTTGATCGTTAACGCGGAAGAGCGGGGGGAGGTCGTCGTCGTTCCATGTGACACCCGGCCCCGGAATACCGACCCTCATGGCCCACCCCCGACAACAGGCTCGCTGGGACATCCGAGTATGGGCGCGTACGCGCCCCCTAGCCATGCTCCGGAGCCCTTCGGCTGGGGTATCGTCCGCCTAAAACCGGGTTGTCTCTGTCTCATGGTTCGATTTCCGACACCGGGCCTCAGGTCTTTTGGGCCGGGGACACGCCGGTCCCCACGGAAGGAGACATCAGACAGATGAAGGCTCAGACGGTCACGGAACGCGCGACGGCCGCCGGTTCCGCTCCCCACGGTCAGCACACCCCGCTGGGTGCGATCGGCTCCACCGCCACGACGAAGGCCGCTGACCGGGTCACGGGTGGTCCGGGAAGGCGTCCGACGACGTTCGACTCGGCGCTGTAGGACGGACGTCCGGCCAGCGACCGCGCGCGCCGTCCACGACGACGTGCGCGGTCGGTGCGCCGCGGACGGCCGGATACCACAACACACCTGTGCGGTATCCCAATTGGCCGGTACTTGGCGTGCGGGGGTGACGGAGCCCGGTAGCGTGTGCTAAGTGACCGTTTCCACGGGGGACCACCCACTTCAGCAACTCGTCCTGAAGATCCACAGTCGGTGCGATCTGGCGTGCGACCACTGCTATGTGTACGAGCACGCGGACAAGAGCTGGAAGACCCGCCCGGTCGTGATCGGCGAGGACACGGTCCGTCGCACGGCGGCCCGGTTCGCCGCGTACGCGCGCGACCACGGCCTGTCCTCCGTGACCGTCATCCTCCACGGCGGCGAGCCCCTGCTGGCCGGCCCCGCCCGACTCCGGTCCATCTGCGCCGAGTTCAGCTCCGCACTCGAAGGCGTCGCCGAGCTGGAGCTGAAGATCCACACCAACGGCATGCAGCTCAGCCGCCGCCACCTGGACGTCTTCCGGGAGTACGGCGTCCTGGTGAGCGTCTCGCTGGACGGCGACCGGGCCGCCAACGACCGGCACCGGCTCGACCGCAGGTACCGGAGCAGCTACCACCGCGTGCTGCGCGCGATCGACCTGCTGCGCACCGAGGAGTACCGGCACCTGTTCGGCGGACTGCTCTGCACGGTGGACGTGGCGAACGACCCCGTCGTCGTGCACGACACCCTGTCGGCCCTCGCGCCGCCCCGCATCGACTACCTGCTGCCGCACTCCACCTGGGACACCCCGCCGCCGCGCGGTGCCTCCGGGTCGGCGACACCGTACGCCGACTGGCTGCTCGCCGTGTTCGACCGCTGGACGGAGCAGGGGCGCAAGGTACGGGTGCGGACCTTCGACTCGGTGCTCAGCACCCTGCGGGGCGGGCCCAGCCTGACCGAGGCCATGGGGCTGGCCCCCTCCGACCTGGCCGTCGTGGAGACGGACGGCTCCTTCGAGCAGGTGGACTCGCTCAAGACGGCCTACGACGGCGCGCCCGCCACGGGGTACCACGTCGACCACCACACGTTCGAACAGGTGGCCCGGCATCCCGGCGTCCAGGCCCGGCAGCGCGGTCTGCTCGGGCTCTCGGAGACCTGCCGCGCGTGCCCGGTGGTGGAGTCCTGCGGCGGCGGTCTCTACGCCCACCGCTACAGCAGCGAACGCGAGTTCGACAATCCATCGGTGTTCTGCGCCGATCTCCGCGCCCTCGTCGACGGGATCGCCGAGCGGATCACCGACCGCTCCCTCTCGCCCGCCGTCCTCGACCCCGCGGCCCTGCGGTTCGCCCGGCAGGAGCTGGACCGCACCCTCCTCGCCTACGCCAACGAGCGGCTGGCCGGGCACCCCGACTGGGACGCGACCTGGCTGGCCCTGCTCAGGCTGGACGCGGACCGGACCGGCGCGGAACACCTCAACCGGGTGCTGTCCCACCCCTACCTGCGGGCCGCCCTGCGGCACGCCGAGGCGGCCCACGTCACCGCGGCCCGCTTCGCCCGGGTCGCCGTGGCGGCGGCCGTCCACGCGCACGCCCCGCTGCGGCTCGCCTGGGAACAGCCGGACCGGGAGCTGCACCTGCCGACCCTCGGCACCCTGACCCTGCCCGCGCCGGGACGGGTGGCGGCCGAGGTGAGCGCACGGGGTCTCGACGTCCGTACCGAGGACGGGACGCGCCACACCGTCGGCGACCAACCCAGCGAGGTCTGGCGGCCGTTGACGGTGCTGAAGGTGGCCGCCACCGAGCCGCTGCTCATCGACGACGCGGACCCCCGCCGTGCGGTCTACCCGGCCCCCGTCACCGGACCGCTGGACCCGGACGAACTCGCCGCGTTCCGCGAGCGGTTGCGGACCGCCTACGAGCTGAGGGCGGAGCGGGGCCCCGAGGCGGACGACGACCGCAACGCCCTGCGCGTGGACGCCGTCACCCCGCTCGTCGCCGGGGCCGGGGTGCTGCTCGCCGTCGACGGCCTGGGCGGGCTCGGGGTCGCCGTCGATGTCGAACCCGCCGCGTTCGTCCGCGAGTTGCCGCGCCTGGGGCGCCGAGCCCGGCTGGCCGCCCTGCGCGCGACGACCGATCTGCACGTGCCGGGCAACCAGGCCGGGCGGCTGCTCACCGAGGCCGTCGACGGTCTGGGGGACGTGGCCTACTGGGGCCGTGGCACCCCCGAGGGCCGCCGGTCCCTGGCCCGGGCCGGCCGCGCCCTGGCCGCGCTGGACGGACTGCCCGACCGCGACCTCACCGAGAGCGGCGAGGTGCTGGCCGCGGAGCTGCGCGCGGAGTGGACGACGATCGCGGGGCAGCCGTGACGGAGACGGTCACCCGGACCGCGCAAGGCCCCACCTCGGTGTCGGCCGCCCGCCAACTAGACGGCCTGTTGGCCGAGTTGCCCCTCCGTCCCGGCGCCCCCCTCATGGTCCACGCCTCCCTGAGCGGCACCGGCCTCTCCCCCACCCGGGTCCGGGACGCGCTGCTCGGCGCGCTCGGTCCGCGCGGCACCCTCGTCGTGCCCGCCTTCACGCCCGAGAACTCGGACAGCTCCCGCGCCCACCGGGCCCTCGTCGCGCACCTCAGCGCCGAGGAGGCCGCGGAATTCCGCGCGTCGATGCTCCCCTTCGAGCCGGACGCCACGCCCTGCCCGTCGATGGGCGCGCTGGCCGAGTGCGTACGGACCACTCCGGGAGCCGTGCGCAGCGCCCACCCGCAGACCTCGCTGGCCGCCATCGGCCCGCGGGCGGCCGAACTGCTCGCCGGACACGACCCGCACTGCCACCTCGGCGAGTGCTCCCCGCTCGCCAGGCTGTACGACGCTGATGCGCAAGTGCTGTTGCTGCGCGTGGGGTTCGAGGTGTGCAGCGCCTTCCATCTCGCCGAGTACCGCATGACCCCGCGACCGCCCCTGCGGCAGTACCGCTGCGTGCTGGGCGACAAGGGAAACTGGGTCACCTACGAGGATCTGACCTTGGACGACGGTGACTTCGCGGAGGCCGGCGCACGGCTTCCGGATGAACTCCTCGTGCGGCGGGAATGGTCCGGAAGACCGGTCACGCTGTTCGGAATGCGGGCCGCCGTCGACGACGTACGCGATCAACTGTCCAGATCTCGTCTCCGGAATGACCTGAAATAAGCGATCCGTCTGGCCTTTCGGTCGGGCACATTGTTCTTCCGGTTCCAGGTGGCTCCGGCTACGGGGTCACCGACGCGCAGGGGGGCGTGTTGGACACACCTGACGGGGAGTGGGGGCAGGCACCGGCCGAGGGGCAGCCCTATTTCTTCCTCAGCTACGCCCACACCCCGCCGTGGGGATCGGGCGGCGGCGACCCCGACCACTGGGTGCACCAGCTCTACCGGGACCTGTGCAACCACATCATGGCCCTGACCGACCTGCCCGCCGGTGCCGAAGTCGGCTTCATAGACCGGGAGATGGGTTCCGGGGTCGGCTGGCCGCGCAAGCTCAGCGAGAACCTCGCCCGCTGCCGCGTCTTCGTGCCGCTGCTGTCACCGCGCTACTTCACCAGCGAGATGTGCGGCCGGGAACTGTACGCGTTCAACGAACGCCTCCTGCACGCCAAGGCCGCCGGCGGACGCGAGGTGTCCGCCATCGTCCCGGCCCTGTGGACGCGCGTCGACTTCCAGCAACTGCCCGACTCCATACGCCACATACACCTGGACCGCACGACCTTCGGCGACCGTTACGCCACCAACGGCTTCTACGGGCTCATCAAGCTCAGCAGACTGCGCGACGAGTACGAGGAGACCGTCCTCACCCTCGCCCAGCGCATCGTCCAGGTCGCCGAGGAGTCACCGCTGCCACCCGGCCGGCTGCGCGACTACGAGTCCACCCCGAGCGCGTTCCGGCCGCGCGGCGAGGAACCCCGGCACATCCATCTGACGGTGGCCGCGCCCACCCTCGACAGCATGCCCGAGGACCGGGACCCGCGCCCGTACGGCGAGGACCCGCTGGACTGGAACCCGTACCACTCCGAGTCGACGCGCCCGCTGCCCGCCCTGGCGGAGGAGCTGATCCGCTCGCTGGACTACCGGCCCACGGTCTCCTCCTTCGACGACGAGGACACCGAGGGCCCGCTCTCCGCCGGCGAGGAGGGCGGCAAGACGGGCCGCCCGCGCATCCTGCTCGTCGACCGGTGGACGCTGACGGACGAGGAACGGCGGCGCAGGCTCAAGGCGTTCGACGCACAGGCCCAGCCGTGGGTGAGCGCGGTCGTCCCCTGGAACCGCGCCGACCTCCAGTGCCACAGCGACGAGGGGCAGCGCCTGACCACGGAGTTCGAGCGCACCCTGCCCCTGCTGCTGGAACGCGGCAGGCGCACCGACTGCCGTACCGCGGTCAACGGCATCCCCACCCTCAAGGCGTTCACCGACGTGCTGCCCACCGTCGTGGCGCACACCACCCGGCAGTACCTGAAACACGCGGAGGCCCATCCGCCGCCGGGTCCGCACGTGCCCAGGCCCCGTCTGCTGGGCCCCATCCGGCCGCCGTACCCCGAAGGCGGACCCGACCACGGAGGAGAAGCATGACGGGCCCGCGCGACGGACGAGTGATCACGTTCTATTCGTACAAAGGCGGCACGGGCCGCACCATGGCGCTGGCCAACACCGCCTGGATCCTGGCCGCCAACGGCAAACGGGTGCTCGCCGTCGACTGGGACCTGGAGGCGCCGGGCCTGCACCGCTTCTTCCACCCGTTCCTCGACCCCAAGGCGCTGTCCGCGACGCCGGGCGTCATCAACATCATCCAGGACTACGCCTGGGCCGCGACCACCGGAACCCAGCGCCCCGACGACTGGCACCTGTCCTACGCCCAGGTCGAGCAGCACGCCGTCTCCATCCGCCCCGAACGCTTCGACCTGCACTTCCCCGAGGGCGGCTCGCTGGACTTCCTGTCCGCGGGCCGACAGGACCGGGCCTACTCGGCGGCGGTCACCTCGTTCGAGTGGGACAACTTCTACGAACGCCTCGGCGGCGGCACCTTCCTCAGGGCCCTGCGGGCCAGCATGAAGGCGACGTACGACTACGTCCTGATCGACAGCCGCACCGGCCTGTCCGACAACGCCGACATCTGCACCATGGAGATGCCCGACGTCCTCGTGGACTGCTTCACGCTGAGCGACCAGGCGCTGGAGGGCGCCGCGGTCGTCGCCCGCAGCGTCGAGGAGGGCTACCGGCCGCGCCGGATACGGGTGCTGCCGGTGCCGATGCGCATCGACGAGGGCGAGAAGGAGAAGGTGGACGCGGGCCGCGCGCTGGCCCGGATGCGGTTCGAGGGGCTGCCCAAGGGGGCGGACGGCCGGCCGCTGAGCCAGGAGGAGCTCAGCGCCTACTGGGGCAACGTCGAGATCCCGTACCGCCCTTACTACGCCTACGAGGAGACGCTCGCCACCGTCGGCGACGAGAGCGGTATCGCCAACTCGCTGCTGTCCGCGTTCGAGCGGCTCACCGCCGTCATCTCCGACCGCGAGGTCACCTCGCTGCCGCAGATCCCCGAACCGGTCCGGCTGCGCTGCCGGGACGCCTACCTCAGGCGCCGGCCGCTGACCAGCGTGGCCGACGTCGTGGTGGCGTACGCGGCGGAGAAGCGGATGTGGGCCGACTGGGTCGAGTACCTGCTGAAGCGGGCGGGCTGCGAGGTCACCCTGCACGAGATCTCCACCGGCCCGGTCGAGCCGGCGGAGAGCACCGCCCACACCGTGGTGCTGCTGTCGAAGACCTTCCAGGAGTCCCGGTACGCCGACTCCGTGTGGCGGGCCCTCGGCGAGCGGCCCGCGGACGGCGCGCGCGGCTCGGTGGTGCCGCTGCGCGTCGAGGAGGTCCCGCTCCCGGAGCCCTGCACCGACCTGCACCGGCTCGACGAGACGGAGTGCGTGGCCGCGCTCCAGCGTGCCCTGGAACTGCCGTTGCAGCAGGCGGAGAGCAGCCCGACGGCCCCCCGCTTCCCCGGCATCACCCCGGGCATCTGGAACGCGCCCCAGCGCAACACGACCTTCACCGGCCGCGCCCCGATCATGGACCGGATCCGCACCCAGCTCGGCGAGCTGTCCGGGCCGCCGCAGCCGCAGGCGCTGTTCGGGCTTGGCGGGGTGGGCAAGACCCAGCTCGCCATCGAGTACGTGCACCGGTTCATGGCCGACTACGACCTCGTGTGGTGGATGTCCGCCGAGCACGTCGACGACGTGGTCGCCTCGCTCGCCGAACTCGCCCCGCTGATAGGCGCCACGGGCACCGAGGAGGACATGACGAAGGCCAGCCAGGAAGCCGTGCAGCGGCTGTCCCGGGGCCTGCCGACCAAGCGCTGGATCCTGGTCTTCGACAACGCCGGCGACCCCGCGGAGCTGGCCCGCTACTTCCCCACCGGGGACGGCGGCCACATCCTCGTCACCTCCCGCAACCAGGCCTGGTCGCAGCACGGCGCGTCCCAGCAGATCGACGTCTTCGAGCGCAAGGAGAGCATCGAGCACCTGACCCGGCGCACCGAGGGCGGTCTGACGGCCGAGGACGCCGACCGGGTGGCGGAGGCCGTCGGCGACCTGCCGCTGGCGGTCGAGCAGGCGGCGGCCTGGCTGGCCGAGACCGCCACCCCGATCGAGGACTACCTGCGGCAGCTGGCCCGGCAGACCACCGAGGTCCTGGACCTCAACCAGCCGCCCGACTACCCGCGGACGGTCGCGGCGACCTGGAACGTCTCGATCGAGCAGCTGGAGAAACGATCACCGGCTGCGGTACGGCTGCTCCAGCTGTGCGCCTTCCTCGCCCCCGAGCCGATCTCCCAGCAGTTGCTCTACAGCAAGGAGATGATCACGGCACTCAAGCCGTACGACCCCTCCCTCCAGGAGAGTCTGCTGCTCGGCCGGGTCATCCGGGAGATCGGCCGGTTCGCGCTCGCCAAGGTCGACCAGAAGACCAACAGCCTCCAGGTGCACCGGCTGGTGCAGGCCGTGATCCGCTCCCAGATGCCCGAGGAGAAGCAGCGGGAGGCCCGGCACGTCGTGCACACCGTCCTGGCGGGCGCCCGGCCCGACGGCGACGAACCCATCGACGACCCGACCACCTGGCCCCGCTTCGCCGTCATCTGGCCGCATCTGGCCGCCTCCGACGCCCGCAACTGCCGTGAGGCCGACACCCGCCGACTGCTCATCGACCGGGTCCGCTACCAGTGGAAGCGCGGTGACTTCCTGGCCGCGCGGCGCCTCGCGGAGGACCTGCTCCAGCACTGGAAGCCGGTCCTCGGGGAGGACGACGTCTACTACCTCTACCTGCGCTTCCACCTCGCCAACGTGCTGCGCTCACAAGGGCGTTACGTGGAGGCCCGGGAGATAGGGGAGGACCTGCTGGAGCGGCAGCGCCGGGAACTGGGCGAGCAGCACCCGCACACGTACGCCACCATGTCCGCGCTCTCCAGCGACCTGGCCGCCCTCGGCGAGTACACCAAGGCCGTCGAGCTGGCCAAGGAGGCGCACACCGGTTTCAGCGAGATCTTCCACGAGTCGCACCGGCGCACCCTCAGCGCGGCCAACAACCTCGCCCTCGCGCTGCGGATGGTGGGCAACTACGGCGAGGCCCGCGGCATCGACCAGGACACCCTCGACCGGCGCATGGCCGTCCTCGGTCCCGACCACCCGTACACGCTGGCCTCGGCCGAACGCCTCGGCCGGGACCTGCGGGAGGTCGGCCGGTACGCGGAGTCCGTGTCGATCCTGTCGCGCACGTACGCGGCCCACAAACGGATCCTGACCGTGGAGTTCCCCGGCACCCTGCGCTGCGCCAAGTCCCTGGCGGTGTCGCTGCGCCGCAACGGCCAGCTGGAGGACGCCCGGCGGCTGACCGAGGCGACCCGCAAGCGGTACAAGGACCAGTACGCGGCCCCGACCCCCGACTCGCTCGCCTGCGACCTGAACCTGGCGGCCGACCTGTTCGCGGCCGACGAACGGGACCGGGCCCGCGAGGTGGCCAGGGACGTGCTCGCCGAGTACATGAAGGTGCCGGGCGAGGCCCACCCGTACACCCAGGCGGCCCTGAACAACCTGGGGATCTTCCACTGGGGCTGCGGGGACCTGGACGAGGCGGAGGCGGTGTTCCTGAAGGTGCTGCCCCGCATGGCGGAGGTGCTGGGCGAGCACCATCCGCACGCCGTGTTCTGCAGCGTGAACTACGCCAACGTCCTCTACGACCAGGGCCGTTACGAGGAGGCGCGGGAACGGGACGAGGCCGCGCTGCCGGTGCTGCGCGGGACCCTCGGCGGCCACCACCCCGAGACGCTCGCCGTGGTCACCAACCTGGGGCTCACCCTGCGCGCCCTGGGCCGGGAGAGCGAGGCCCGGGCCCTGCGGGAGGAGGCGATGGCGGAACTGCGCCTGCTGCTCGGCGAGGACAACGGCATCACCCTCCTGGCCGGCCGCGAACGGCGGATCTACCGGGATCTGGAGCCCCTGTCGGTGTGAGCGGGGGCGGGGCGGCGCCGGATGCCCGCGGTGCCGTCCACCCGCCCGTCAGTTCGCGCGTGCGTCGGTGAGCAGCCAGTCCAGTACGGCGGGCAGGGCGCGCAGCGCGGCGAAGTGGGCCGAGGTGGGTTCCAGGACGGCCGTGGCGCGGGGAATGCGGTCGGCGAGCCAGGAGGCGTGCGAGGCCGGGGAGAACACGTCGTCCTTGCCGTGCCACAGCAGCACCGGCACCTTGATGCGGGCCGGGTCGAAACCCCAGGAGGCGGTGAGGGCGAGGGCGTCGTCGATCCAGCCGTACGGTGAAGTGCGCAGCGCCTCGCGGTAGTTGCGCAGCAGCATCGAACGGATGGTGTTGTCCGAGACGATCAGCCGGTCGTCGGCGGTGAGATCCTCGCGCAGTTCCTCCAGCAGCCGCGCCGGGTTGCTGCGGATGGCGGCAGAGCGCGGGATGATCCCGGCGGCGAACCGCTCGGGGTCGGAGGCGGCCGTGCTCAGGGCGGCGACGTTGGACGGCGCCATTCCGGCGTACCAGTCCAGGCCCTCGGCGTCACGCGGTGCCCAGCCCACCATCGCCGCCGCCCGGGTGACCCGGTCGGGCAGCAGCGCGGCGCAGGCCAGGGCGTGCGGGGCGCCGGCGGACCGGCCGGCCACCGCGAATCGGTCCAGTTCGAGTGCGTCGGCGACATCGGCGACGTCCTGGGCCACGTCCGCCACCCGGCGGCGCGGCATCCGGTCCGAACCGCCGTACCCGGGGCGGTCGTAGCTGATGAGGCGGGCGCCGCGCTGGTGGAGGAACATCGAGCGGGGTTTGGGCCCCACCCGGCTGCCCGGCATGCCGTGCAGGAGGAACACGGGGCGTCCGTGCGGATCCCCCGAGACCTCCACCCGTAACCGTCGTCCGTCCGCCGTGCGCACATGGTCGGGCACCGCCGCGCTCCCCCCACCCGAGGCCTTGACCGGGCCACGCTGCCCGAACCTTGCCCACGCGGGCGTACGGCGAAACGAATTCGCAGGTCAAAGGGGGACCGGGGCGGGGCGGACCGGCGCAGTTCGGCCATCGCGGCGAGGCCCGCCCGGGCCGGCGGCGGGAACCGGCGGCCGGGGCGCGCGGCCCTCAGAGGGCGAACCAGCAGCGGACCGTCGTGCCGTCCGGCCCGGTGTGCAGCCGTACGAGGTCGGCGACGAGGTTGACCATCAGCAGGCCGCGGCCGCCCAACTGGTCCCGGGCGGGCGGGCGGCGGCCGGCCAGCGGGTCGGTGAGGTGCCCCCGGTCGCGGACCTCGCACACCACGTACCCGTCCTCGGCCCACACCCGCAGCCGCCCCGAACCGCCGCCGTGCACCACGCTGTTGGTGGTCAGCTCGGCGACGGCCAGCGCCAGGTCGTCGATCCGGGGCCGCACGAGCCCGAACCGCTCGGCCGCGTCGGACGCGAAGTGTCGCATGTCGCCGAGCACATCGGCGACGAAGGCGTGGGCGGCCGCGTCCGGGGTTGGAGGCAGCGGGGCGTTGCAGCGGGCGTGCACGCCCTCGGCGTCGTAGCGTCCGCTCCGCTCCTCGCGTCCGGAGCCGGCGTCGACGACCACGGGGTGGGTGGCGTAGGCGTCGGCGACGGCCTGCGGGTCGAGGCGCCCGGTGTCGTAGGGGCACAGGACGGTGACGGCGCGGCCCCGGAAGGCGGTGTTGATCAGCGCCTCGTGCTGGAGGCAGGCGGGGTACTCGACGGCCGAGCGTCCGGCCCAGACCGGTTCGCCGACGATCCGCACCCGGGTGTCCGGCGGCTGGGCGTCGGCGAAGGCGCGCAGCACCCCCGGGATGATCCGGCCGGGGTTGCGTCCGGCCTCCCGCATGTCGAGGAAGCGCACGGCCTTCTCGGCGCCGATCTCCGCCTTCAGCAGCCGCAGGTTCTCGGTGGGCACGGCCACGGCCACCGGTTCACCGTCCGCGAGCGCCTTGTGCACGAACGGCACCACTCCGGCGAGGTACTCCCGCTCGTCGCGGTAGAAGAGCGCGGGATGCACGAACGGATCGGTGGTCCCGGCGACGGCGGCGGTGTTCATGGCGTCACCGCCCGCCCGCGCGCCGGGGGGCGGCGGTGTGCCGCCCGGTACCGGATCCTCACTCCGACTCCCCACTGCCGACCCGACTCCGGCCCTTCCGATACGTCTCCCCTCCCGGAACGTCTCCTGTCACTGCCTGGTCCAGACCGCGTCTACCCCCGGAGTGCGCCCGTCACGCCCCGGCGGCCCTGGTGTACTCCCCCACGGGCCGGGCAGGCGCATCCCAGCACCGGCGGATCCGCACAGCCACGCCCGGAGCGGGATCCGGCGGCTATCGGTGACTCAACGTCGTGACGACTGTGGGGAGCAGCGAGGCGGACATGAGGTCAGCGACGCACACATCACTAGCGGGGCGGCTGAACACCCTGACCGTCGACGGCAGCGTGGACGGGGACGGGGCCGTGCTCCTGCCCCGCGGCGATCTGGTCCACGGCTGTACGGACATCCTGGCCAGGAGTCTGGCCCGACTGCCGGACGGCGTCCGCCGGGTGGACCTGGACATGTCCGGCGTGGCCTTCATGGACACGGCGGGGCTGCAGTTCCTGGAGGTCCTGGACACCTGGGCCCGCCGCCGTCACGCGCGGGTGTCGGCGACCGGCTGGACCGAACAGCCGCGCGGGGTCCTGGAGATGGCCGGTCTGGATCCCGACGACCCGCTGCACGGCCCGGGGACGCGCCGGGAGACCGTGCCCTCCGTCGTGGTCCTGGAGCGCACCCAGCAGCTCGACAAGCTGCGCACGGAGGTCGAGCAGCTCCGGCAGGCGATCGCCAGCCGCCCGGTCATCGACCAGGCGCGCGGGGTCCTGATGGCCACCCACGCCTGCTCCCCGGACCAGGCGTGGGACGTCCTGCGGGAGGCCTCCCAGCTCTCCAACACCAAGCTGCGCAAGGTCGCCGCGGTGGTCGCGGCCGGTGCCGGGGGCGGTGGCCCGGTGCCGTCGCCGGAGCTGCGCCGGGCGCTGCGGACGGCGATCGACCGCTGTCTGGACTGACCGGCGGCCGGGGGGGACCCGGGTCAGTACGGCAGCAGCCGCCCCGACGGGGTCCTGCGGTCGATCTCGGGCTGCCGGGTGTCACGGGAGGACGAGGGCCGGCGGCTCACGCGAACGCGGATCTGGCGGTTCATGGCGCCCTCCTCGGGCCTTGGCTGCTGTTCCCCGACACGGACCAGCCTCGTCCCCGAGTCCCGCCCGCACATCGTGCCCACGGAGGCACCTGTCCTGCCTCCCCGGGGCGACCGCACCACCTCCCGCTACTCCCGGGGGAGGAGAACTACCCCCGAGAACGCCCGATCAAGCCTTGGCCGGCAGGACGCGCGGGAACACCGGCCCGCGCGCGAGGCGCACACTGGAGGGACGCGGCGGCCGGAAGCCGGTTCTCCGCGCTCCCGTGGGCGGGTTCGCGGGGACCGGGCACACGCACGTCAGGAGGGGCCATGCGCACAGCCACAGCTCCGGACGCGCCCGCGCCCCGAGCCGCACGGTGGCTCGCGGCCGGACCAACTGCGGGCGCTCCGCGCGGTGCTGGACGAGGCCGTGGCCGCGCAGGGGCCGGCCGACGAGGCGGTGGCCGCCTGCGGTGAGCCCGGCCCGGTGC
>NZ_LJBR01000284.1 GCF_001282115.1 Streptomyces sp. NRRL B-24085
GAAGGCGTGGCGCTGGGCTTCCCGGTCCGGTGGGCCGGGGTGCTGCTCGGTGCCGGAGCGGCAGGCGGGGCGGGCGGACGGCTCGTCGCGTCGGGCGAGGGGGAGGGCGTGCCGGTGGCGGCGGCCGACTCCCGCACGGGCGGCTCGTCCTTCACCGCGGACGCCACCGCGTACCCGCCGAGGCCCAGCACACAGGCGACCGCGGCCGTGGCGCTCACCACCCGCACCCAGCCGTACACCGGTGGCCGGGTCGCCCGGTGGCCGGGGCGGGCCTCCTCGGCCATACCGCGCTCGATCCGGGCGAGGATCCGCTCGCGGTCCGGTTCGTGGGCCTCGGCCGCGCCCTGCAGTTGGGCGCGCAGTTCGCCGTGCACGTCCCGCCGCATGGTCATCGGTCCCTTCCTCCGGTTTCACCGGTGCGCGCCATCGCCGCGTGCACCCTCAGCGGAGCGTTCCGGGGGCCGAGCAGCCGCTGCAACTCGGCCATCCCCTTGGAGGTCTGGCTCTTCACCGTACCGACCGACACACCCAGGGCCAGCGCGGTGTCCTTCTCGGAGAGGTCGAACGCGTGCCGCAGCACGACACACGCCCGTTTGCGGAACGGCAGCCTGCGCAGCGCCTCCTGGACGTCGACCGCGCCCGCCACGTCGGGGTTCTCGACCTTCTCCTCGCGCTGGGACCAGAACAGGGCGACGCGCCGGCGTTCGCGGACCGCGCTGCGGATGCGGGTGCGGGCGAGGTTGGCGACCACTCCACGGGCGTAGGCCGCCGGGTGGTCGGCCGCGCGCACCCGGTCCCAGCGGTGCCACAGGGCCAGCAGGGCGTCCGCCGCAAGGTCGTCGGCGGCGTCCGCCTCGCCCGTCAACAGGGCGGCGAGCCGGGACAGTTCGGCGTAATGGCGTTCGAAGAAGGCATGGAACTCCACGGAGGCGGCGTCGTCGACGACTGTGCCCACGGGCTCCCTCTCCCTTGTGTGTCATGTAAATGACATGTGATCGTCCGGGGGTGGCCGGGCGGAGATCCGGAAGCCTAGCAGCGATCCAGCAAGCGCTCTCGTACGGGTCTTCGAACGATGGATGACGGGCCGGACCCCGAATCCGTAACACGGAGAAAACCTGAGACGCGTTCACCAGGGGAACAATCCAGCCAGCATCCGCACACCGATCATTCAGGCACCGAGGAGCAGCGAGCATGTCCGTCGACCGGTACTTCAGGATCTCCGAACGGGGATCCACCTTCGCCCGTGAGATACGCGGCGGCTTCGCCACCTTCTTCACGATGGCCTACATCCTTGTCCTGAACCCCATCATCCTCGGCAGCGCGAAGGACAGGTTCGGGCACCAGTTGGATGCGGTCCAGCTGACCACCGCGACGGCTCTGGTGGCCGCGGTGATGACGGTCATCATGGGCGTGGGCGGCAATCTGCCCCTCGCGCTCGCCGCCGGGCTCGGACTGAACGCGGTCGTCGCCTTCCAGATCGCCCCGCTGATGAGCTGGGACGACGCGATGGGGCTGGTCGTCCTGGAGGGGCTGCTGATCTGTGTGCTGGTGGTGACCGGTCTGCGGGAGGCGGTCATGCACGCCATTCCGCAACCGCTCAAGCAGGCGATCAGTGTCGGCATCGGCCTGTTCATCGCGTTCATCGGCTTCGTGGACGCGGGATTCGTGAGCCGCATCCCCGACGCCGCGAACACCACCGTGCCGGTTCAGCTCGGCGGCACCGGCGCGCTCACCGGCTGGCCCATCCTCGTCTTCTGCCTCGGGGTGCTGCTGACGATCGGACTGCTCGCGCGCAAGGTCAAGGGCGCGATCCTGATCAGCATCGTGACCATGACGGTCCTCGCGATGATCATCAACTCGGTCGCCGACATCAAGACCTGGGGGCTGACCACCCCGGAGTGGCCCGACAAGGTCGTCGACACCCCCGACTTCGGACTGATCGGCCACTTCAGCCTGTTCGGCTCCTTCAGCGCCCCCGGCGTCGGGGTCGTCACGGTCGTGCTGCTGATCTTCACGCTGATCCTGTCCGACTTCTTCGACACGATGGGCACGGTCGTCGGGATCAGCGCGGAGGCGGGACTGCTGGACGAGGAGGGCAAGGTCCCCGACCTCGGCCGGGTGCTGCTGATCGACGGGGCGGCGGCGGTGGCCGGCGGAGCGGCCTCGGCCTCCTCCGCCACGTCGTACATCGAGTCGGCGGCGGGAGTCGGCGAGGGCGCGCGCACTGGCTTCTCGAACCTGGTCACCGGCGGACTGTTCGGCCTGGCGCTGTTCCTGACCCCGCTGCTGACGATCGTCCCGCTCCAGGCCGCCGCGCCCGCGCTGGTCGCCGTCGGCTTCCTGATGATGACCCAGGTCAAGCACATCGACTGGGAGCGCTACGACATCGCGATCCCGGCGTTCCTGACCATCGCCGTGATGCCGTTCACCTACTCGATCACCAACGGCATCGGGGCCGGCTTCCTCGCCTACGTCGTGATCAAGGTGGTGCTCGGGAAGGCCAAGGAGATCCACTGGCTGCTCTGGGCCGCCTCGGCGCTGTTCCTCGTGTACTTCGCGATCGACCCGATCGAGCAGGTGCTCGGGGCCAAGTGACCACCGCGAGGACTCAGTTCTTCAGGGCCGCCTCCATCATGGCCTTGGCCACGGGGGCGGCCAGTCCGTTGCCGCTCACCTCCGAGCGGGCCGCGTTCGACTGCTCCACGACCACCGCCACGGCGACCTCCTTGCCGTCGGCCTTCCCGTAGGACGTGAACCAGGCGTACGGCGTCTTGCTGTTGTTCTCGCCGTGCTGGGCCGTGCCCGTCTTGCCGCCCACCGTCACGCCGTCGATCCGGGCGTTGGTGCCGGTGCCGTCCGTGATCACCGACTGCATCGCCGACTGGAGCTGCTCGGCCGTGCCGGAGCTGACGACCTGGGTGGTGGTCGCCTCGTCGTCGTAGTTCTTCAGGACGTCGCCGCCGTGGTTCGTGATCGTCGACACCATGTGCGGCGAGACCAGCTTGCCGCCGTTGGCTATGGCCGCCGAGACCATGGCCATCTGGAGGGGGGTGGCCGTGACGTCGAACTGGCCGATGCCGGTCAGGGCCGTGGACGACTTGTCCATGCCGGAGGGGTAGACGCTGGTGTACGCCCGCACCGGCACGTCCTGCTCGTCGTCGTTGAAGCCGAACTTCTCCGCCATCGCGCGCACCTTGTCCTGGCCGAGGTCGACGGCCATCTTCGCGAAGACGGTGTTGCAGGAGTACTCCAGCGCGACCCGGATCGAGGCGTTCTCGCAGGGCGCCGAGGAGTTCTCGTTGCCCAGCGGGGTCACGGTGCCCGGCAGGGTGTACGGGTCGGGGCTGACGGTCTTCTCGTCCACCGAGGAGTACAGGCCGTCCTCCAGCGCGGCCGCGGCCACCACCAGCTTGAAGGTCGAACCCGGCGGCAGCGGCTGCCGCAGCGCGCGGTTGGTGAGCGGCTTGTCGGGGTCCGAGGTGAGCCGCTTCCAGGCACTGCCCGCCGTGTTGGCGTCCGTCAGCGACGAAGGGTCGTACGACGGCGTCGACACGACCGCCAGGATCTTGCCGGTCGTCGGGTCGATCGCGACGGCCGCGCCCTTCTTGTCGCCGAGCGCGTCGTACGCCGCCTTCTGCACGGACGGGTCGATCGTCGTGATCACATCACCGGGCTCGGCCCGTTGGTTGGTGACGGTGTCCATGACGGTCTTCAGCCGGCTGTCCGTGCCGTTGAGGAGGTCGGCGTAGATGCCCTCCAGCTGGGTCGGGGCGTAGGCCTGCGAGGCGTAACCCGTCACCGCCGCGTACAGCCTGCCGTCCGTGTACGTCCGCTTGTACGCGAGGTCGCTGTCCGTCGTCCTCGCGGAACCCGTCACGGCCCTTCCGGCCACGATGATGTTCCCGAGCGGCGAGGAGTACGTCTCGATCGCGTTCCGCCGGTTGTCGTTGTCGTCCGCTAGTGCCTGGCCCTCGTAGAACTGCACCCAGGTCGCCCGGATCAGCAGAGCGAACACCAGGAGCAGCGCGAAGACCGATGCGCGCCTGATCGTCTTGTTCATCCCACCGAGAAGACGATCAGGCGGGAGCGAATCGTTCCCATGCGTCCGCTTTTCTCATCGGACGTTCATCTGCGGCGGCCGGTCTCACGCGTCCAGCGCGAGCACGAACTCGTCGATCTCCGCACCGCGCGCGTGGGCGTACCCGGACGCCCGGGCGGTCACCCGGAAGCCGCACTTCTCCAGGACCCGCAGCGAACCGGTGTTGTCGGCGGCGGCGCGGGCGTACAGGGGACGCTCGGGCACCTGGGCGACCAGCTCGCGCAGGGCCGCCGTGGCGATGCCGCGGCCCCAGTAGGCGCGGTCGACCCAGTACGTCACCTCGCGCTCGCCCGGCTCGCCGTAGACCGCCGCGCTGCCCACCACGTCACCGTCCGCCAGGATCGTGCGGTGCACGGCGTCGGTGGCGCGGACGCGTTCCCAGTGGGCGTCGAAGGCGTCCCGGTCGGCCGGGTCCTTCGGGGTGAAGGCCGCCATGTGCAGTGCCTCGGGGTCGTTCATCTGCCGGAAGAAGACCGGCAGATCGCTGTCGTGGACTTCGCGGAGAACGATCTGCATGCCTCAGAGCGTAGGGCCTGCCGGCGGTGAGGCGGTTGTTTGTCCTCGGCTTGGTGGGGGCGGGCGTTCCGCGCGGTTCCCCGCGCCCCTGAGAAGCCTGTTCAGGCCGGTGGCCCGGGCGCCGCGCTCAGAGCCTGCGGGTGGCCAGTGTCAGCCGGTCCCGGGCGTCGAACAGCGCGTCCTTCACCATCTGCTCGTGCGCCGGGGTCAGCCGCGCCACCGGCACCGAGCAGCTGATCGCGTCCCGCGCGGGCGTGCGGTACGGGATCGCCACGCCGAAGCAGCGCAGCCCGAGCGTGTTCTCCTCGCGGTCCACGGAGAAGCCCTGCTCCCGGATCTGGTGCAGCTCCTCGATGAGCTTCTCGCGGTCGGTGATGGTGTGCTCGGTGAGCGCCGGCAGGGTCTCCGGCAGCATCTTGCGGACCTGCTCGTCGGAGTAGGTGCTCAGCAGCGCCTTGCCCAGGGAGGTGGAGTGCGCCGGGAGGCGGCGGCCGACCCGGGTGAAGGGGCGCAGATAGTGCTGCGACTGACGGGTGGCCAGGTAGACGACGTTGGTGCCGTCGAGGCGGGCGAGGTGGATGGTCTCGGTGGTGTCGTCGGAGAGCCGGTCCAGGGTCGGCCGGGCCGCCGCGACCACCTCGTCGCCGTCGATGTAGGAGGTGCCGACGAGCAGCGCCCGCACCCCGATGCCGTACCGCGTGCCGGTCGCGTCGGTCTCCACCCAGCCCAGCTCGACAAGCGTGCGCAGCAGCATGTAGAGACTTGACTTGGGGTATCCGACGGCCTCCTGGACCGCCGCGAGGGAGTGCATGCCGGGACGTCCGGCGAAGTATTCGAGCAGTTCAACCGTCCGTACCGCGGACTTGACCTGTGACCCGCCGCCCGTCTCGCCAGCCGACATCGCCCTTGACCCCTTCGTTCGACGGGAAATAGTCTCCAACAGCATATTCACCATCAGGGACAGCGTTCAGTATATCGAACGGTCCTGGTGGATGACCCAGATACACGTGGAGGGACCCGCGGTGGCAGCAGCACCAGTCTGGAGTGTCGACCCCCGAACCGGGAAGCAGCGCGAGCAGGTTGCGGTGGAGGCCACAGCCCAGGAGGTGGACGCCGCCGTCCGCGCCGCGCACGACGCGCGCGCGTCCCTCGCCGACCGCGCCGTCCGCGCGGCCTTCCTGCGCACCGCCGCCGACAAGCTGGAGGAGTCCAAGGAGCACCTCGTCGAGGCCGCCGACGCCGAGACCGCGCTCGGCCCGGTCCGGCTGACCGGCGAGCTCGCCCGCACCTGCTACCAACTGCGGGCCTTCGCCGACATCGTCGACGAGGGAGAGTTCCTCGGCGTCGTGATCAACCACCCCGACGACACCGCGACCCCGCCGATCCCGGACCTGCGCCGCTACAAGGTGCCGCTGGGCGTCGTCGCCGTCTACTCGGCCTCGAACTTCCCCTTCGCCTTCTCGGTCGCGGGCGGCGACACCGCGAGCGCGCTCGCGGCCGGCAACCCGGTCGTCGTCAAGGCCCACCCCGACCACCCGGGCCTGTCCGAGCTGGTCGCGTCCGTGCTGCGCCGGGCCGCCGACGAGCACGGCATCCCCGCGGGCGTGCTCGGTCTCGTGCACGGCTTCGACGCCGGCATCGAGCTGATCAAGCACCCGCTGGTCGCCGCCGCCGGCTTCACCGGGTCCGTCAAGGGCGGCCGCGCCCTGTTCGACGCGGCGGCCGCGCGTCCGGTGCCGATCCCGTTCCACGGCGAGCTGGGCTCCCTGAACCCCGTCGTGGTCACGGAGGAGGCCGCGGCCGAGCGCGCGGAGGCCATCGGCGCCGGGCTCGCGGGCTCCATGACCCTCGGTGTCGGCCAGTTCTGCGTGAAGCCGGGTCTGGTCCTCGTGCCGTCCGGCGCGGCGGGCGACGGCCTCGTGAAGTCCCTGACCGACGCCGTCAGCGACACCGACGCGGGCGTCCTCCTCGACCACCGCATGCGGGACAACTTCGTCGCCGGGGTCGCCGAGCGCACGCGGCTCCCCGAGGTCGAGTCGCCGGTGACGCCCGGCGCGGGCGGCGAGCACACGGTCAGCGCGGGCTTCCTCACGGTGGCGGCGGAGAAGCTCGCCACCGAGGGGGCGTACGACCTGCTCCTGGAGGAGTGCTTCGGTCCGGTGACCGTGGTGGTCCGCTACGACGACGACGAGCAGGCGCGGACGGTGCTGTCCCGGCTGCCCGGCAACCTCACGGCGACCGTCCACCTGTCCACCGCGGAGGCGGCCGGCCAGGGACGCGGCGCGGAGATCCTCGCGGAGCTGACGCCGCTGGCCGGGCGGGTGCTGGTCAACGGCTGGCCGACCGGTGTCGCGGTGGCCCCGGCCCAGCACCACGGGGGCCCCTACCCGGCGACCACGTCCACGTCGACGTCCGTGGGCGGCACGGCGATCGAGCGCTGGCTGCGGCCGGTCGCCTACCAGAACGCTCCGGAGGCACTCCTGCCTCCGGAACTGCGGGACGAGAACCCGCTCGGGCTGCCCCGTCGGTTCAACGGCCGGCTGGAGCGATAGCGCCGAAGGGGCGCGGGCCGTCCGCGGGGTGCCGGTCGTGGGTGGCCGGTCGCGCAGTTCCCCGCGCCCCTGAGGACGTCCACCGGACCTGAAACAATCGGGCGATGGACGTCGAACTCCCCGAACTGCCCTTCGCTCTCCGCACCTACGG
Source organism: Streptomyces sp. NRRL B-24085 (assembly GCF_001282115.1). Taxonomy (GTDB): domain Bacteria; phylum Actinomycetota; class Actinomycetes; order Streptomycetales; family Streptomycetaceae; genus Streptomyces. The sequence continues at coordinate 7,319 of NZ_LJBR01000284.1, forward strand.
CCCCGACGGGCACTGGGCCTACGAGGACGGCATCCTCTCCGGCTGGGCCGGACCGCGGCAGGACCGCTTCGTGCCGCCCACCGGGGAGTCCCTGGACCCGGCTGCCGACGCCCCGCGTCTGCTCGGTGCCCCCGAGGGCGACTTCCAGCTCATAGCCCGCGTCACCGTCGGCTTCAACGCGTCGTTCGACGCGGGCGTGCTGTACGTCCACGTCGGCGAGCGGGCCTGGGCCAAGCTCTGCCTGGAGAACTCCCCGGACGTGCCCACCGTCTGCACGGTGGTCACCCGGGGCCACTCCGACGACTGCAACTCCTTCACCGTGGACGGGACCTCGGTGTGGCTGCGGGTCAGCCGCACCGGCCGCGCCTTCGCCTTCCACGCCTCCCGCGACGGCAGGCGCTGGACCTTCGTCCGCCTCTTCACCCTGGGCGACGAGAAGGAGACCGGCGCGGCCCTGGTCGGCTTCATGGCGCAGTCGCCGATGGGGGAGGGGTGCGTCGTGACCTACGACCACATCGAGTTCAGGCCGGACTGGCCGGCGGACCTGCGCGACGGCAGGTGAGAGCCGACGGGAATGGAACCCTGTGCTTGAACGTTCATCCAATGAGGCGGAGGGAGTCTCCGTCGCCGTCCGAGCTGGAGAGAGCCGTACACATGCGCGTCGAGATCTGGAGCGACATCGCCTGCCCCTGGTGCTACGTGGGCAAGGCCCGCTTCGAGAAGGCGCTGGAGGCCTTCCCGCACCGTGACGCGGTCGAGGTGGTCCACCGGTCGTTCGAGCTGGATCCCGGGCGGGCCAAGGACGACGTCCAGCCGGTCCTCGCGATGCTCAGCAAGAAGTACGGCATGAGCGAGGCGCAGGCCCAGGCCGGCGAGGAGAACCTCGGTGCCCAGGCCGCCGCCGAGGGCCTCGCCTACCGGACCCGCGACCGCGACCACGGCAACACCTTCGACCTGCACCGCCTCCTCCACCTCGCCAAGGAGCACGGCAGGCAGGACGAGCTGGTCCAGATCTTCTACCGGGCCAACTTCGCCGAGGAGCGGTCCCTGTTCACCGAGGGCGACGAGCGCCTCGTCGAGCTCGCCGTGGAGGCCGGACTGGACGCCGGCGAGGTCCGCAGGGTCCTCGCCGACCCCACCGCCTACGCCGACGAGGTCCGCGCCGACGAGCGCGAGGCCGCCGAGCTCGGCGCCAACGGCGTCCCCTTCTTCGTCCTGGACCGCA
>NZ_LJBR01000285.1 GCF_001282115.1 Streptomyces sp. NRRL B-24085
GTGCGGAGGTACGGCTGCTGGGGCGGGTGGGCGCGGACTCGGCCGCCTGGCACGAGCGGGAGTTGGCCGCATGCGGAGTGCGGCCCCGCCTGGTCGTCGATCCGAAGGCGCCGACCGGGACGGTGATCTGCCTCGTGGACAACGGTGAGGCCGCCGAGCGGACGTTCCTCACCGACAGCGGCGCGACACTGCGGCTGGAGCCGGACGACTGGTCGGACGCGTTGCTCGACGGCGTGACGAGGCTGCACGTGTCGGGCTACCTGCTCTTCTCGGAGCCCAGCCGGGCGCTGGTGGCGGTGGCCGTGGAGTCGGCACGCGCGCGTGGAGTGCAGGTCAGCCTCGACCCGGCGTCTGCGGGGTTCCTCCGGGAGGTGGGAGCGGACCGTTTCCTCTCGCTGGTCGAGGGGGTGGACGTCCTGTTGCCGAGCCGGGACGAGGCGTGTCTGCTCACCGGGTTGTCCGACCTGGCAGACGCGGCGGGCGAGTTGAGCCGCCTCTTCCCGCTGGTGGTGGCCAAGCAGGGAGCAGAAGGCGCCCTGCTCGCCCGGTCCGGCGCCGTGTACGCCCACGTGCCCGCCGTGGCGGCGAGGCCCCGGGACACCACGGGGGCGGGTGACGCCTTCACGGGCGCGTTCCTCGCGTCCCTGCTGGCAGGTGCCACGCCCGAGCAGGCGGCAGCGGAAGGCTGCCGGGCGGGCGCGCTGGCGGTGGAACGGGTGGGCGGGAGACCACCGGCGCCGGAATGAGGGCTGGGTGATCGAGCCGGGTCGGCGGATGTGCCTGCGGGCTCACGGCCGGTCACCGGCTCCCGTGGACCGACTCCCGCTCCCCCGCTACGCCTTGCGCCCCCACGCCGAGATCATCGGGGCCGTGGCCAGATCCATCGTGCCGGTGGCGACGTTGGCGAGGTGACGGTCGATGTCCTCGTCCGTGGCGAGGCCCGCCGTGACCAACTGGGCGCGGATCTGGCGGATGGTGGCGGACTCCAGGGCGGCGCAGGCCGGCGAGGCGAGCGGGAAGTACGCGTCGGCGGTGACCTGACGCAGACCGGCCTCACGGAGCAGGCGCGGGAGCGTGCGGCCGTAGGAGAGGTCGGCGCCGCGGTCGGCGAGCAGTCGGCGAAAGCCCTGGCGCAGCCGGTTCGCGAGCTGCTGCTCGGGGCCGTGCTCGTCGGGGCAGGTCAGGGGTTGCAGGGCGGGGTCGGCGTCCTCCAGCAGGAGGCGTCCGCCGGGACGCAAGGACTTGATCATCGACTGCAAGGCCCGTTCCCGGTCCGGCACATGGACCAGGACGAGCCGGGCGTGCACCAGGTCGAAGCCGTCCCCGGGGGGTTCCTCGGCGCCCACGTCGTGGACGCGTACGTCCACCGGCGGGCGGGCCGCCGCGGCGAGAAGGGTGGTGTCGATGTCCGTCGCGACGACCTTCCCGGTCGGGCCGACCTTCTTCGCCAGCCAGGACACCACGGACGTGCCACCCGCGCCGACCTCCCAGCAGCGCCAGCCGGATCCGATGCCGAATCCATCGAGGTGCCGGAAGGTCGTGGGGTCGAAGAGGGTGGCGAAGGCGTCGAAGCGCTCTGCCGCCTCCGTCTGCCGGTTGTCGAGGAGATACCCGTCGGTTCGCGTCATGCCGCGATGATCCCAGTCGTCGGGCTTGTCCGAAACGGACGACGCGGCTCCAAGACGAGAGGGCCGCGGTCCGTCCACCGGGTGCGCGGCGCGGCAGCCGGCGCGACGGGTTTTCCACAGGCGGGAACCAAGCGGAACCACCCCTGTCCACAGGCTCACCCGGCGCTTGCGCCGACCTGGCAAACTGGCGCGCCAGGACGCAGAAGCGCGTCGCACGGAGATCCACACGAGGAGATCCAGATGTCCATGGCAGGGAATCTGCGAAAGGTCACGAGCCTCGGCAGGGTCGGCGGCCTGCGCAAGGTGGCCCGGCTGGCCCGGCGGCGTCCGCGCGTCGACCTCAGCCATCACGCCCGCTCCCCGCTGGGCACCTCGGTGGTCAACTGCGTGACGTACAAGGAGGGGGCCCGTATCCCCGTCGACGGCGACCTGGTCGACACTGTGGAGCGGGTGCGCAGGAGCCGTGACGGTTTCGTCTGGCTCGGTCTGCACGAGCCGTCGGACATCGAGTTCGAGGGCATCGCGGACCTCTTCGACCTGCATCCGCTGGCCGTCGAGGACGCGGTCGAGGCCCATCAGCGCCCGAAGGTGGAGCGCTACGGCGAGACGTTGTTCGCGGTGTTCAAGACGGTCTGCTACGTCGAGCACGAGGAGCTCACGGCGACCAGCGAGGTGGTCAACACCGGCGAGATCATGGTGTTCGTCGGCGAGGACTTCGTGATCACGGTGCGGCACGGCAGCCACGGGTCACTGGGCCCGCTGCGCGAGGAGCTGGAGTCCGACCCCGCGCAGCTCGCGAAGGGTCCGGCCGCGGTGCTGCACGCGATCGCGGACCATGTGGTCGACGACTATCTGGACGTCACCGATTCCCTCCAGTCGGACATCGACCTGGTCGAGACGGCGGTGTTCGCGGACAACGGCGCGCGGGTCGACCCGGGCCGCATCTACCAGCTCAAGCGTGAACTCCTGGAGCTGAAGCGGGCGGTGGCCCCGCTCAGCCGCCCGCTGGAGGAGCTCTCCGCCCGGCCGATCCACGTCATCGCCCCGGAGATACAGGCGTACTTCCGGGACGTCGCAGACCATCTGCTGCGCGCCAAGGAGCAGATCGCCGCCTTTGACGAGCTGCTCAACTCGATCCTCCAGGCACATCTCGCGCAGGTGACGGTCGCACAGAACGAGGACATGCGGAAGATCACGGCCTGGGCCGCGGTGATCGCCGTCCCGACGATGGTCTGCGGGGTGTACGGCATGAACTTCGACCACATGCCGGAGCTGCACTGGACGTTCGGCTACCCGTTGGTCATGGGCGTGATAGCCGTCGGCTGCGGTGTCCTGTACCGCGGCTTCCGGCGCAACGGCTGGCTGTGACCCGGGGCGTGCGGGGGACGGGGC
>NZ_LJBR01000286.1 GCF_001282115.1 Streptomyces sp. NRRL B-24085
CCCCTCCATCACCCCCGCCCCCGCCTCCAGCACATGGCGGGAGCGCAGGCGGGGCAGGCCCAGGCGGTTGGGGGGCATCGTGCGGACGGCGAGGACGCGGAGGTTGTGGTCGAGGTAGGCGACGTCGATGGGGAAGCGCATGCGGAAGGTGTGGACACTGCCCGCGGGGGAGAGGAGCAGCGCCCCCTCGACGGAGTCCCGCCCGAGGAGTCCCTTCGTGCGGGCCCGGTAGGAGGTCGCGATCTCCAGCGGTACGGCGAACCCGTCCCGCTCCCCGTGCACGACCAGCCTGCCCCGCCCGTCCAGCCAGCGCCCCATCCCGGAGCCACCTCCCCATGGCGTTCCCACGCCGTCCCTGTCGCTCCCGGTAGCCTGGGAGTCGATCCTCTCTCTACTGCCCAGGCCAGGTGCCCGATGCGGAAAATCGTCCTGATGATGTCCGTGTCCCTCGACGGCTGCATCGAGGGCCCCGACGGGGACATCGGCTGGCACCGGGTCGACGACGAGCTGCTCGCGCACATGAACGCCACGGTCGCCGGGATGGGCGGACTCATCCACGGCCGGCGCGTCTACGAGCTCATGGCCGCCTACTGGCCCACCGCCGACGCCGACCCCGACGCCCCCGCGTCCGACAAGGAGTTCGCCCCGGTCTGGCGGAACCTCCCCAAGTTCGTCTACTCCCGCACCCTCACGCACGTCGACTGGAACTCCACCCTCGTCCGTGAGGTCGTACCGGAGGAGGTCCGGGCACTGAAGGAGCAGCCCGGAGGTGATCTCGGGCTGGGCGGCGCCGACTTGGCGGAGACCTTCCTGCGGTACGACCTTGTCGACGAGCTGCGGATCTACGTCCACCCCGTGCTCGTCGGCCGGGGCAAGCCCCTCTTCCCGCGCTCCGACACGCTGACCTCCCTCCGGCTCGTCGAGTCGCACACCTTCGGCAACGGCGTCGTACTGCTGCGGTACGAGCCGGCGGCGTAGCAGGCCGCAGCGGGTCGGCAAGGCACGGTCCGGCAAGCGCGCGGCCCCGAAAACCAGCGGCGCCCACCCCCACCTCCCTGCCACGATCACCCCATGACCTCCCGACACACCCGCACCTTCGAAGACCTCGTCGCCGAGGGCGCCGCCGTGCCCACCGCGGGGTGGGACTTCTCGTGGTTCGAGGGGCGGGCCACCGAGGCGCGGCCTTCCTGGGGTTACGCGCGCTCACTGGCCGGACGGCTGGCCGGTGCCGCCGCCTCGCTCGACATCCAGACCGGCGGCGGCGAGGTCATGGACTACGCCCTCGGGCAGGGGGGCAGGACGCCCCCGCTCGCCGCAGCCACCGAGGGGTGGCCGCCGAACGTCGCCAAGGCCACCGCCCTGCTGCGCCCGCGCGGCATCGTGGTCGTCGCCGCACCGGAGGACGCGCCGCTGCCCTTCGCCGACGCCACCTTCGACCTGGTCAGCAGCCGGCACCCGGTCAGCCCCCAGTGGGCGGAGATCGCCCGCGTGCTCCAGCCCGGCGGCACGTACTTCGCCCAGCACGTCGGCCCGCGCAGCGTCTTCGAACTCGTCGAGCACTTCCTCGGTCCGCAGCCCGCGGCGCAGAGCTCGGACCGTCACCCCGACCGTGAGCGCGCCGCCGCCGAGGCCGCCGGACTGGAGATCGTCGACCTGCGTGCCGAGCGGCTGCGGATCGAGTTCCACGACATCGCCGCCGTCGTCCACTTCCTGCGCAAGGTTGTCTGGATGGTGCCGGGATTCACGCCGGAGGAGTACGAGCCCGAGTTGCGGTCCCTGCACGAGCGGATCGAGGCCGAGGGTTCCTTCGTCGCCCACAGCACCCGCCATCTCGTCGAGGCCCGCAAGCCGCTCGCCTGAGGTTCGCGGCCGCGGATGGTCCTTAGATGTCTGCAAAGCGGACAATGGGTGCAGTGCGGGTGGTTCTACTCCGCATATCCATGGTCTTCACGGGGTTTCCACATCGTTATCCCAGGCGGCTCGCATCCTGACTCCGGCTGACGTAAGTTCAAGGCGAGGCAATTCGCGCCAGCAAAGCTGCGCGGTGGCACCGCGCAGAGGAGGGGGCTGCGCGGTGCCGCGCCCACTTCCCGGCGTCAAAGAAACGTTCCGACCCGGAGTCACCCACGCGGGCGATGCCCCACGACCCCATGATTCCGCCGCGATTCGGCCACGAAACCCCCATGAACAGGGCCTCGACCGCCCACCGCGCCGTCGCCGTCCGACTCCGGAGAGTAGTTGTGGCACGCCGATGCACGCACCATCCCTCACGAAGGGTTATGGTGGAAACCCCCCCTCGGGCCGGTCCGTCTCCCCCCCACGGACCGGCCCGTTTTTTGTGCCCCGAGGGTGCGCGTGGGGAGTGCTCGCTCAAGGGCCCACGGGCGGCGCATGACCGGGGCGGTCGGGGTACCCGCCACGCTGCGGGGCCCCGCAGCGGCAGGCGCTCCGCCGCACGGCGCGAGCGGAGTCCCACGACCCCTCCTCGCCCATGCGCCGGAAGGCCCCGCGCAGTTGGAGCCCGGAAGCCCCCGGTACGCTCTAGCCGCGGGGACCGCCATCTCAGAGGGGCTGACTTTCACGTGAACCTGCGCGACAAGCTGCGCGGCCTGCTGGTCAGGCTCTACGCACGCCGGGTGGAAGGCCACCTGGACCACGCCCAGGTGCCCAAGCACATCGGTGTCATCGTGGACGGCAGCCGGCGCTGGGCGAAGGCCGCCGGTTCCACCCCCGTCGACGGCCACCGCGCCGGCGCGGAGAAGATCGAGGAGTTCCTCGGCTGGTGCACCGAGACGGACGTCGAGGTCGTCACCCTCTGGCTGCTGTCGACGGACAACTTCAACCGCCCGCCCGAGGAGCTCGGCCCGCTCCTCGGCATCATCGAGGACGTGGTGCGCACCCTCGCCGCCGACGGCCGCTGGCGCGTCCACCACGTCGGCACCCCCGACCTGCTGCCCTCCCCGATGCAGACGGCGCTGAAGGAGGCGGAGGAGTCCACCGCCCACGTCGACGGAATACTCGTCAACGTCGCCATCGGCTACGGCGGCCGCCAGGAGATCGCCGACGCCGTACGGTCCATGCTGCTCGACGCGCACGAGAAGGGCACCTCGATGGAGGAGCTCGCCGAGGCCGTCGACATCGACATGATCGGCCGCCATCTCTACACCGGCGACCAGCCCGACCCCGACCTCGTGATCCGTACCAGCGGCGAGCAGCGGCTGTCCGGATTCATGCTGTGGCAGACCGCCCACTCGGAGTACTACTTCTGCGAGGTCTTCTGGCCGGCCTTCCGGAAGGTCGACTTCCTGCGCGCGCTGCGCGACTACGCGGCCCGTCACCGGCGCTACGGCGGCTGACAGGCACCGCACGGAAGCAGCCCGCCTACCCCGTTCTGGGGCGGCAGTAACCAGGAGTTCACCAGCGCGCCGTCATACGTGCTGGCATGGCGGCGCGTGTTCGAGGGCATAAGCCAGTCAGGTCGATGCCCGAACCACGGGTGTCGGATCTCAGCGGGCGGCACGGGGCCGTCCGCCCGGGAGGCCCTTTGCACCAGCCTTACCGTGCGGTCTCGGCACGGAAGAAGCAGTGGAGGGCCGGTTCCCGGCCCGTGCAAACGGGCCGTCGACCGGTCCAGCTCCACTCCGTCGCTCCCCGACCTCATCCGAGGGGGTACGTCCTTCCGTGGTGACCAGCACAAAGCGCCGTATGCCTGACCGGCGCACCTATGTTCTCGACACCAGCGTCCTGCTGGCCGACCCGAACGCCCTGAGCCGCTTCGACGAGCACGAGGTCGTGCTCCCCATCGTCGTGGTCACGGAGCTGGAGGCGAAGAGGCACCATCCCGAACTCGGCTACTTCGCCCGGCAGGCCCTGCGCCTGCTCGACGAGTTCCGGGTGAGGTACGGCCGCCTCGACGCCCCCATTCCGATCGGGGAGCTGGGCGGGACCGTCCGTGTCGAGCTCAATCACTCGGACCCCAGCGTGCTGCCGAGCGGCTACCGCCTGGGGGACAACGACTCCCGCATCCTCGCGGTCGCCCGCAACCTGCAGGCCGAGGGGTTCGACGTCACCGTCGTGTCGAAGGACCTCCCGCTCAGGATCAAGGCGTCCTCGGTCGGACTCCTCGCCGAGGAGTACCGCGCCGAGCTCGCCATCACGGACTCCTCCGGCTGGACCGGAATGTCCGAACTGACCCTGCCCGGCGAGCAGGTGGACATCCTCTTCGAGGAAGGCCACGTCTACGTCCCCGAAGCCTCCGAGCTGCCCGTGCACACGGGGCTGACGATCCACTCCGAGCGGGGCAAGGCGCTCGGCCGGGTCTCGCCCGACGGCAACATCCGTCTGGTGCGCGGCGACCGGGAGGCGTTCGGCATCAAGGGCCGCAGCGCGGAGCAGCGCATCGCGCTGGACATCCTGCTCGACCCGGACGTCGGGATCGTGTCCATGGGCGGCCGGGCCGGCACCGGCAAGTCGGCACTCGCGCTGTGCGCGGGCCTGGAGGCGGTCCTGGAGCGCCGCCAGCACCAGAAGGTCATGGTCTTCCGCCCGCTGTACGCGGTGGGCGGGCAGGAGCTCGGCTATCTGCCGGGTTCCGAGGCCGAGAAGATGAGCCCCTGGGCGCAGGCGGTGTTCGACACGCTGTCCGCGGTCACCAGCCGCGAGGTCATCGAGGAGGTCACCGCGCGCGGGATGCTGGAGGTCCTGCCGCTCACCCACATCCGCGGCCGCTCACTGCACGACGCGTTCGTGATCGTGGACGAGGCCCAGTCGCTGGAGAGGAACGTACTTCTCACCGTTCTGTCCCGGATCGGCGCGAATTCACGGGTGGTTCTCACCCATGACGTGGCGCAAAGGGACAATCTCCGCGTGGGGCGCTACGACGGCGTGGTCGCCGTGGTGGAGAAGCTGAAGGGGCACCCCCTCTTCGCCCACGTCACGCTGACGAGGTCCGAGAGGTCCCAGATCGCGGCCCTTGTGACCGAAATGCTGGAGGACGGCCAAGTCTGAGGTAGTACCCGCCTGTTGGCGCCGTCCGGAAAGGCCAAGAGCCTAGCCGGGCGGCGCCTTCGTGTGTCGCGGTTTCTTGAAATCCCCTGGGTCAAACGGGATGTGAGCTTTCACACGCAACTCAGAATTGCCACCCGGCGTCCGGTTACGGCAGAGTCTCGGTTCTGTCAGGCCCCGCATACGGCACACCTGTACCCCCAGCGGTATGCATCACAGCAGCACCACGATCAACTCCATAACGTCCGCCGTATGCCGCCCGCGCACCATGCGGCGCTCCCCGCGAGGGAGTTGCCCACCGGGCCCGCGCCTCCCGTGACCCCGTTAGTTGGGAGGCCAGTGTCCAGGGGCACGATTGCGTCCGCCAGGGTCACCGAAGCGGGCGATGCTGGAAGGAAACCGTGTGAGCCCGATTTCGGTCCGGGGATTCGCAGTGGCCTCCGCCACCGCGGTCACCGCTGTCGGAAGCGTTGTCGGAGTAGCCTCCGGCAGTGTCGCGCAGCCGAACGACGCCGAGGCGACGGCAGCCGACATGACGCTCCTGGCGGACATCCCCGCGGGTGAGCAGGCTCAGGTGCAGACCGCGTCCCTCACGCAGCAGGCCGACACGCAGGCCATCGCCGCGGACGCGAGCGCCAAGAAGATCGCTGAGGAGTCGGCCCGCAAGGCCGCCGCCAAGTCCGCGATCGAGAAGAAGGAGGCCGCCGAGCAGGCGGCCAAGGAAGCCAAGGAGCGCGCCGAGGCCAAGGAGAAGGCCAGCAGGAGCGCCTCCAGCTTCCCGGTGCAGAGCTCGTACACCGTGGCGCAGATCCAGGCGATGGCCGCCTCGATGGTGCCGAGCGGGCAGTTCCAGTGCTTCAGCAACATCGTGGACCACGAGTCGAGCTGGAACTACCGGGCCGTCAACGCCTCCTCCGGCGCCTACGGTCTCTTCCAGGCGCTGCCGGGCTCCAAGATGTCGTCGGTCGGCGCCGACTGGCAGACCAACCCGGCCACCCAGATCAAGTGGGGCCTCAACTACATGGACAGCCGGTACGGCAGCCCCTGCGAGGCCTGGTCGTTCTGGCAGGCCAACCACTGGTACTGAGTCCGGTATGAGCCGGAACTCCGCGCGTGGGTTCGCCGTGGTCTCGGCCACGGCGGTCACCACCGTGGGTGCCGTCATGGGAGTCGCCCAGGCGGGCACCGCGCAGTCCGGCGACGAGGCGGCCGCGCCGGCCGGTGACGCGACGCTCCTGGCGGACATACCCGCGGGTGCGCAGGCCCAGGTGCAGACCGTGTCCCTCACCCGGCAGGCCGACACGCAGGCCGTCGCCGCCGACGCCGTAGCCAGGAAGTCGGCGCGGGAAGCGGCCCGCAAGCAGGCGGCCCAGGCCGCGGAGGCCAAGCGGAAGGCCGCCGAGGAGAAGGCGCGGGAGGCCAAGGCGGCCTCCGGTGACTTCCCGGTGCAGAGCTCCTACACGGCCGCGCAGGTCCAGGCGATCGCGCGCCAGATCGTGCCGAGCGGGCAGTTCCAGTGCTTCAGCAACATCGTGAACCACGAGTCCACCTGGAACTACCTGGCCGTCAACCCCTCGTCCGGCGCCTACGGCCTCGTCCAGGCGCTGCCGGGCTCCAAGATGGCGTCGGCCGGCGCCGACTGGCGGACCAATCCGGCGACCCAGATCAAGTGGGGCCTGAACTACATGAACGTCCGGTACGGCAGCCCCTGTGACGCCTGGGCCTACTGGCAGGCCCACGGGAACTACTGATCGTCCGTCGTCCCGGTCGCTCAACCCCGCGCAGCCCCTCCCCGTCCTAGGGGGAGGGGCTTCTGCCATGTACGGTCGGACCGGACGACTCCAGGGGGGAGTGGTGGGGAGAGACGGGGGAAGAGGACGGATCATGTCGCGAGTGCCAGGGTGGATCGGTCGGCTCGGTGCCCGGCTGACCGATGTGGGAGAGCGGCTGGACGAGCGCCGCGCGGAGGTGGCCCGCGAGGAGGCCGGGGCCGACTCCGTCGAGTCGCCCGAGCCCGGGCCGGACAAGCCGGCGCGGGCCGCAGCCCGCCGGCCCGTCGTGCTGGTGCCCCGCCCCGACCCGGCGCAGGCCGTGCCGTGGGGCGTACGGGTCGCCGCCGAGGCCGGCTGGCGTCTCCTGGTCCTCGCGGGCACCGTCTGGGTGCTGATGCGGATCATCAGCTCCGTGCAGCTCGTCGTCTTCGCCTTCGTCGTCGCCCTGCTCATCACCGCGCTGCTCCAGCCGACGGTGGCCCGCCTCATGCGGCACGGCGTCCCGCGCGGCCCCGCCACGGCCCTCACCGCGATCCTCGGCTTCGTCGTCATAGGGCTGATGGGCTGGTTCGTGACCTGGCAGGTCATGGAGAACATCGACGACCTCTCCGACCAGATCCAGAGCGGCATCGACGATCTGCGCAACTGGCTGCTGAAGAGCCCCTTCCACGTCACCGACAAGCAGATCAACCAGATCGCCAAGAACCTCAGGGAGGCGGTCGGCGCCAACACCGACCAGATCACCTCGGCGGGCCTGGAGGGCGTCCAGGTGGTCGTGGAGGCCCTCACCGGCATCCTGCTGACCTTCTTCTCCACCCTCTTCCTGCTCTACGACGGCCGCCGCATCTGGGGCTGGACGCTGAAGCTGGTCCCCGCGGCCGCCCGTCCCGCCGTGGCCGGCGCCGGCCCGCGCGCCTGGCGCACCCTGACCGCCTACGTCCGCGGCACGGTCCTGGTGGCCCTCATCGACGCCGTCTTCATCGGCATCGGCATCTACTTCCTCGACGTCCCCATGGCCGTCCCGCTGGCCGTGTTCATCTTCCTGTTCTCGTTCATCCCGCTGGTGGGCGCGGTCGCCTCCGGCGCGCTCGCGGTTCTCGTCGCGCTGGTCACGCAGGGCGTGTTCACGGCGGTGATGACGCTCGTGGTGGTCCTCGCCGTCCAGCAGATCGAGGGCCACATCCTCCAGCCGTTCATCCTCGGCCGCGCGGTGCGCGTCCACCCGCTCGCGGTCGTCCTCACGGTCGCGACCGGCGGCATGGTGGCCGGCATCGGCGGCGCGGTGGTGGCCGTACCGCTGGTGGCGGTGACGAACACGGTGGTGAGCTACCTCAAGACGTACGCCGAGGAACAATCGGCGCCACCCGAGACCGAGAACGGGACCGCGACGGACGAGGAGGGCCGGGAGGAAGCGCCCGCGGACCCTGAAGAACCCGCCTCGAAATCGGTCAATTGAGCGCCGAACACACTGCTTTGAAAACTCCTCGAACGCAACTTCCGTCAACTAGGGGCAGGTAGCAAACCCGCGCCCGGAATATGCGCCCGGACTGATACACCTTCCCTCCTCAGCGCTACGCGTCAGGCGTGTGTGCGAGACGGCGGGGGGTGTGATGTCGGGCCACGAACACCTGGCACAGGCCCTGGCCGCGTGCGGCCGTGACGGCTTCACCGGAGAGCTGCGGATCACCGGGACACCCGGCGGCACCTTCCACTTCGCGGACGGCCGGGTGGTCGCCGTGGAGTCGCCCGGCGCCCCGGGCCCCGAGGCGCTGCTGCTGCGCTCGGGGCGGGTCAGCGGCGAGCAGTGGGCCCAGCTCGTGCGGGAGTCCGGCGGCTCGCGCTGGCCGGCCACCGCACTGATCGCCCACGGTCACGCGGGGGCCGCCCAGCTCCGGGTGGTGTGCGCGCTGGCCCTGCACGACGCGGCCTTCGCGCTGGCCGCCGGCCGGGTGGAGGAGTGCGAACGCCGGGCCACCGCGGAGCCGTTCGCGCAGGTCCCGCTGGGCGAGCCGCCCCTGCGGCTGCTCCAGGACGCACTGCGCAGACTCACCGCCCTCGCCTCCCTGCCGCACCCCGTGCACCCCGACCGGGAACGTCCCGTGCGCGCCGGCACGGACAGCGGGTCCGGGACCCTGCGGCGGGAGCTGCTCACCCACGCCGACGGCCGCCGTACCGCCCGCGACCTCGCCTTCCGGGTGGGGCGCGGGGTGTACGCCGTGTCCGTCGAGGTCGCCCGCATGCTCGACGAAGGGCTCCTGGTGTGCGCGGGGCCGCCCGCGCCCGTCGCGGTCCGCCCGCTTCCCGACGGCGACGGACTCCGGCCGCGCAGGCCCCCGGCCGTGGAGCCGTCCCCGTCCCCGGCGAGAACCGATCTGCCCCGCCGGAAACCCGGCAACTTCTTCCGACTCAGAAACGGAACGCCCAGATGAAAAAGCCGATCAGACGCGAACAGAATCAGGGGAGTTGACTTTATGGACCACCAAGCCCTGGCGCTCGAAATGCGCGGACTGCGCGAACAGGTCACCGGAATAACGGACACCGCGCTGGCCGCCGCGGACGGGCTGCTCATCGCGGCCGACACCGCCGACTCCATCGACCCGGAAGGCCTCGCCGCGCTCGCCGCGGCCGGCCTCGGACTCGCCCGGCGCACCGCCGGGGCCACCGCCCGCGGCACGCTGCGCCGGACGGTGACGTACGGCAGCCACGGCTGCGCCGCCTTCTACGCCGTCGGCGAGACCGCCCTGATGGTCGTGCTCGGCGACGAGGGCATGGACGTGGACCACCTGCACCGGGCGACCCAGCCGACGCTGAACCGGATCGGCTCGATCCTCACCGACAAGGCGCCCGGGAAAGCACCAGAAGGAGTCTGAAGGGATGGCGACGAAGCGCATGGCCACAGGTTTCTCCGACCAGGTGATGGGCCTGGTCAAGTCCCTTCGTACCGACGCCCCCGACTGCGTCGCCTCCGGCGTGGTCGACATGTCCACGGGCATGCTGCTGTCGTACGAGACGGTCGAGAACCACCCGCCGGAGGTCCTGGACCTCCTGGCGGGTGCGACGCTCGACCTGTTCCAGGGCCGTACGGTCGTGATGATCGAGGACGTCTTCAAGGAGCGTCGCGGGATCAGCAGTGACAACCACTTCTTCCAGGAGATCCTGGTCAACAGCGAGAACCTCACGCACCTGTTCGTGCGGCTGGTCGAACAGCAGGACGTCGTGGCCGTCGTGGTGTGCCGCAAGTCGGTCAACGTCGGCATGCTGTTCGCCCAGGTCCGGCGGGTGGTGAAGGAGTACAGCCTCTGAGCGGACGCCCGGCTGCGGGCGGTTACTCCGTCCGCAGCCCGTCCGGCCGCATCAGCCTCAGCAGCGGCGGCAGGCTCAGCAGCGTCACCGCGAGGACGACACCGGCTCCCACCCCGGTCATCGACAGGACACTCGGCCAGTCCACGCGGACCGCGTTGTCCGTCATCTTCAGCAGGACCGCGCCCAGCGTCAGCCCCACCGCCGAGGCCAGCAGCAGACCGAGCGCGATCGGGATGGCCGTCTGCCACAGCACCGACAGCGTCAGGGTGCGGCGCCGGGTACCGAAGGCAACCAGCGCCGACAGCAGCTTCTTGCGCTCACGGAGCTGCTCCAGCTGGGAGACCAGCAGACTCGCCCCGATCAGCGCGAGGACACAGGCGGCCCCCACGAACAGGCCGGTGCGGATGGACTCGTAGCGGTCGTTGCGCTCGAAGGACGCCCATGTCATGGGCTCCTCGAAGGGGTTGATGCGGGCCGCCGTGTTGCGCACGTACTCCCGCGCGTCCGGGAGCGACTCGTCGAGCTTCACGTAGACCTCTCCGCGCACCCCCGGCACGGCCGTCGGGCCCAGCGCGCTCGGGGTCATCAGGACACCCCCGCGCTTGTAGCCCGTCGGGTCCGGCAAGGACCGGGCCTGCTTGACGCCCTTCGGCACGGTCCAGGCGACGAGTTTGCTCTTCTTGGGGTCCTCGGAGGTCTCGAAGTAGAACTTGCGTCCGGGCTCGACGGGCGCGGTCCCGGCCTCGCCCTGCATGTCCCCGCCCCGTACGGCGAAGCTGTCGCCCTCGCGGCAGGAGGGCAGCGTGGCCACCTCGCGCAAGGAGGCGCAGTCGGCGACGGTCACCCGGGTCCAGCGGGCCTCGTCGCCGGGCCCGTCGGCCGCGTACCCCTCCCGGAAGGCGTACGCCCGCTGGACGCCCCTGGTCGCGGCGAGCTGCTTGGTGGCGGTGGCGAGCGACGCCCCTTCCTGGAGCTGCACCTGCATGTGGGCCCGTGAGACGTCACGGCCGGTGCTCGTCGTGTACTCGCTGTCGGTGGCGGCGAACAGCATCTGCAGGGCGATCGCCCCGGCCACCGCGACCGCGATGCCGTTGACCATCCGGGCCGCCGTACCGCTGCTCAACTGGAGCCGGCGCACGGCCAGTTGCCAGGACAGCGCGCCCGCGCCCAAGCGGGCCACGACCGCCTCGACGATCCACGGCAGCAGCGCGGTCACGCCGACCAGCAGCAGGATGACGCCGCCGGTGACGAGGTACTGGTTGAACTCGCCGCCGTCGCGGCCCTGTCCGACCATCGGGTACAGCATCCCGAGCCCGGCCAGCGGCAGCAGCAGCCGCCACCACAGCCGGCGCCGCTCGGGCTTCGCCGTGCGCACCACGCCGAGCGGCTCGATGACCACGCCCCGCAGGGCGAGCAGCGTCACGAGCACGGCCGCCGCGGGCACCGTGACCGCCACCAGCAGGGCCAGCAGCGGCGAGGGGTTGAGATAGCTCGGGAACACGCTCTGGCCGAACACCTCGACGGAACCCGTCACTTCACGGCCGACCAGGAAGAACAGGGTACCGAGGACCAGTCCGAGCACCGAGCCGGCCAGCGCCTCGCCGGCGGCGATCCGCCGGGTCGAGCGGCCGTCGGCGCCCACCAGCCTGAGGGCCGCGAGCCGCCGGTCGCGCCGCTCGCCGCCGAAGCGCACGGCGGCGGTGATGAACACGGCGACCGGCATCAGCAGCACCACGAAGACGACCAGGACCAGCAGCACCAGCACCGGGTCGGTGTTCGACTCGGTCGGTTGCGGGTTCCCGTACCGGTCGATGCGGGTGAGCCGTGCCCCGTCGACGCCCTGGGCGGCAAGCCCCTCGGCGCCCCGGTAGAAGGCGAGTTCGTGTGAGCCGATCAGTCCGCTCTCGCCGATGGTGCCGACGATCCGGTCCGGCAGCCGCTCCCGCAGGAGCCTGCCGTCGTCCGACTCCAGCAGGCTCTTCAGCGCGGGGGAGACGACCATCTCGCCGGCCGCCGGGAACTTCCCGACACCGGGCGGCAGCGGGGCGCGCGAGCCCTCGGGCTCGATCTCCCGGCCGCGGACCTCCGTGTCCCGGAAGGTGGTCGACGCGTTGGCCGACAGCAGGGTGTTGTCGGCCTTCTTCAGGATCGTCTCGCTGTAGGTGATGTCCGCGCGGGCGTCACCCCGCTCGTGCCGCACCGCCAGCGCGTTCGGCAGGGCGGTGGTCAGCAGCAGCAACGCCACCCCGAGCCCCACGCCGACCGCGGTCAGCAGCGCCCGGACCCACCCCTCGCGTCCGCCCGCGAAGGCGAACTTGACCCCCATGGCGAGGTCTCGCCACCACTGCCCGGCCTTCATACGACCCGCTCCATGTCCCGGGACTTGCCGTCCCGTACGACGATCTCGCGGTCGGAGTAGGCGGCCACCCGTGCCTCGTGCGTGACGAGGACGACGGCCGCGTTGGCGGACCGGGCGGCGTCGGTGAGCAGCTCCATGACCCGCTCGCCGTTGAGGGAGTCGAGGGCGCCGGTCGGCTCGTCGGCGAACAGCACGCGCGGGTTGGTCACCAGCGCCCGGGCCACGGCCACCCGCTGGCCCTGACCGCCGGACACCTCACCGGGCCGCTTCTTGCGGAGGTCGTCGACCTCCAGGCGCTCCATCCAGCCGAGGGCCGCCTTCTCGGCCTCCTTGCGGGGGGTGCCGTTCAGCCGCAGCGGCAGGGCGACGTTCTCCACGCAGGTCAGCTCGGGCACGAGCTGGCCGAACTGGAAGACGAAGCCGAACTCGGAGCGGCGCAGGGCGCTGCGCTCGGAGTCGTTCATCGTGGCCATCTCCCGGCCGTTGTACATGATCGAACCGGAGTCGGGCGTGACGATCCCGGCGAGACAGTGCAGCAGGGTCGACTTGCCGGAGCCGGAGGGGCCCATGACGGCGACGACCTCGCCGGGGTGGATGGAGAACTGGGCGCCGTCGAGGGCGACGGTCGGACCGTAGGTCTTGCGCAGCTCGTCGGCGACGAGAAGGGAACCGGCCGGGGTCACTTGACCACCACCTCCGCGAGCTTGTCGAGACGCGCGGCGGTCAGCTCCAGCCAGCGCAGGTCTGCTTCGAGATGGAACAGGGCGTGGTCGCAGATGAGCTGGTCGGCGAGGTCGCCCTTGCGCTTGCGGTCGGTGAGGATGCGCATCATCCGCAGGTGCTCGGAGCGCTGGTTGTCCACGATGTCGCCGGCGTCCCGGTGCGTGAGCAGCGCGAGGACGACCTTGGTGTACAGCGTGGACTGGAGGTACGGCTCGGGCTTCTCGGGCGTGGCGAGCCACCGCTGCACGTCGGTGATCCCGGCGTCCGTGATGGCGTACCGCTTGCGCTCGGGGCCGCCGCCGGGCTCGATCCCGTCGACTTCGACGAGCCCGTTCTTCAGCAGCCGCGACATCGTCGAGTAGACCTGGCCGTAGTGCAGCGGCCGGTCGTGACCGAACTTCTCGTCGAAGGCCCGCTTGAGGTCGTAGCCGTGGCGGGGCCCGGACTCCAGGAGCCCTAGGAGGGTGTGACCGATGGACATGGGAAGGACTGTACATGCGGTGTATACCCAGCATGTATACGCGGAGTGTGTAGAGGGGTGTCAGGGTGTGAGCAGCCGCAGGTGAGGGCCGATTGTCACGGTTCTGCCACGCCCGCTCTACGCGTCCCCGGTGCCCTCGGTGTCCCTGGCGTCCCTGGCGCTCTCGGTGTCCCTGGCGTCCTTGGTGTCCTTGGGCGGCCGGCCCCGGCGCGGCAGCGGTCCGGTGTCGCCGGGCAGCCGGCCGGCCTCCTTCAGGGCCCTGCGCAGCAGGAACTCGATCTGCGCGTTCGCCGACCGCAGCTCGTCCCCGGCCCACCGCGCCAGCGCCTCGTACACCAGCGGGTCGAGCCTCAGCAGCACCTGCTTGCGCTGCTGAGGCCGCCGCTCGGGGGGGCCGCCCTCGGAAGGTGCGGAAGCTGCCGTCACTGGTAGAGCGTCCCGGTGTTGAGGACCGGCTGCGGGGCGCGGTCGCCGCACAGCACCACCATCAGGTTGGACACCATCGCCGCCTTGCGCTCCTCGTCCAGCTCCACGATGTCCCGCTCGGTGATCCGGGCGAGCGCCTCCTCGACCATGCCGACCGCGCCCTCCACGATCTGCCGCCGGGCCGCGACGACCGCGCCGGCCTGCTGCCGCTGGAGCATCGCCGAGGCGATCTCCGGCGCGTAGGCGAGGTGGGTGAAGCGGGACTCGATGATCTGCACGCCGGCCGACTCCACACGCGCGTGCAGTTCGGTCGCGAGCTTCTGGGTGATCTCGTCGGCGTTGCCGCGCAGCGAGAGCCCGTCCTCCTCGTGGGCGTCGTAGGGGTACTCGATGGCGATGTGCCGCACCGCGGTCTCGGTCTGGGTGGCGACGAACTTCACGAAGTTGTCCACCTCGAAGGTGGCCTGCGCGGTGTCCTCGACCTTCCACACCACGACCGCGGCGAGCTCGATCGGGTTGCCGTAGGCGTCGTTGACCTTGAGGACCGCGGTCTCGTGGTTGCGGACCCGGGTGGAGACCTTGGTCCGGGAGGTGAAGGGGTTCACCCAGCGCAGGCCGTCCTGGCGGATGGTGCCCTTGTAGCGCCCGAAGAGCTGCACGACCCGGGCCTCGCCGGGCGCGACCGTGTTCAGGCCGCGCAGCGAGATGAGCGCGGCGATCAGCACGAGGACCCCGCCGACGGCGAAGCCGGGGCTCTCCCCGCTCGCGGCGAACAGGAAGACGGCGAGCAGCAGCCCGGCCAGGCCCAGCAGCAGGGCCAGTGCGCCGCCGATGCTGTGCGCGGCGAACTCCCGCACGCGCGGGGCGGGCATGTCGGGTACCGATTCGTCCATGGCCACAGGGGTCCCCCATCTCTCGAAGACACGCGGCAGCTAGCACCGCTCTAACTAAGTGATATCACTTTACCCCGTCGCGGCAACCTTGACGCCCCCTCGGAGGTCTGGTTCCGAGGAGGCGGGTGCTGATTCTCACGCCCGTCCTGGGCCGGATCGAGGCCCCTGTGTCATATAGACCGGTGTTAGCTTTCTGAGCTGACCTGAGCCACGAACCTGTGTGGCCGCCGATGAGGAAGCGGAGCGAGTCGACCCATGGGACGAGCGGAAGAGAGAAGAGCACGTCAGCGCGGTGGCCGCCGCGCGGCGCCGCCCACGCGCTCGTCCGGCACGCCGAGCGAGGGCACCGCGCCGGGCGGCAGGGCCGCCGCGCGCCAGGCGGCGCGCGGCAAGAAGGGTGCGAAGAAGGGTAAGAGCGGCATACGCCGGTTCTTCACCTGGAAGAAGCTCCTCGGCGCCTTCTTCGGCTTCTGCCTGCTCGGCATCGGCGCCTTCGTCGTGATGTACATGATGATCGACGTGCCCAAGGGCAACGCGGCCGCCCAGAAGCAGAGCAACATCTACGAGTACAGCGACGGCTCGGTCATGGCCCGCGTCGGCGACACCAACCGCGAGATCGTGGACCTCTCGGAGGTGCCCAAGGAGGTCCAGCGCACCTTCGTGGCGGCGGAGAACAAGACCTTCTACACGGACTCCGGCGTCGACCTCAAGGGCACCGCCCGCGGCCTGCTCAACACCCTGTCCGGCAAGGGCAAGCAGGGTGGCTCCACCATCACCCAGCAGTACGTCAAGAACTACTACCTCGACCAGGACCAGACCGTCACCCGCAAGCTGCGGGAACTGGTCATCTCGTTGAAGGTGGACCGCACGACGCCCAAGGACAAGATCCTCGCGGGCTACATCAACACCAGCTACTACGGCCGCGGCGCCTACGGCATCCAGGCCGCCGCCCAGGACTACTACCGCGTCGACGCCAAGAAGCTCAGCGTGGAGCAGGGCGCGTACCTCGCCGCGCTGCTCCAGGCTCCCAGCCAGTACGACTGGGCGGTCGCCAGCCCGACCGGCAAGAGGCTGGTGCAGGCCCGCTGGAACTACGTGCTGGACAACATGGTCGAGCAGGGCTGGCTGGACAAGGGCGAGCGCGAGGCCATGAAGTTCCCGGTGCCCAAGGCGCCCAAGGCCGCCCCCGGTCTCGAGGGCCAGAAGGGCTACCTGGTCAAGCTCGCCAACCAGCAGCTCGAGAAGCAGCTCGTCAAGACGCAGGGCATCACCCAGGACGAGGCCGAGGCCCGGGTCGAGAACTCGGGGTGGACCATCACCCTGAACATCGACAAGAAGAAGCAGGCCGCGCTGGAGAAGTCCGTCAAGACCCAGCTGATCAGCAAGCTGGACCCGAAGAAGCGCCCAGTGGACAAGAACGTCCAGGCCGGCGCCGTCTCCGTCGATCCCAAAACGGGGAAGATCGTCGCCCTGTACGGCGGCCAGGACTACACCAAGCACTACATCAGCAACGCCAACCGCACCGACTACCAGCCCGCGTCGACGTTCAAGCCGGTCATCCTCGCCGCCGCCCTGGAGAACAACTCCGAGACCGCCAGCGGCAAGCCGATCGGCGCCGACACGATCTACGACGGCACCAGCAAGCGCCAGGTCCTGGACGGCAACGGCAACAAGGTCGGCTTCGCCCCCGAGAACGAGGACGACCAGGACTACGGCAAGCAGGTCACCGTCCAGACGGCGATGAACAAGTCCATCAACTCCGTCTTCGCGCAGATGGGCGTGGACGTCGGCATGGACAAGGTGCTGGCGACGGCCACCAAGCTCGGCATGGACACCGGCAAGCTCAAGGCGCTGCCCGCCTACACCCTGGGCACCATGGGCGCGAGCCCGCTCCAGATGGCCGGCGTCTACGCCACCCTCGACAACCACGGCAAGCAGGTCACGCCGAGCATCATCAAGTCGGCCGAGCAGGGCGGCACCGAGATCCAGCTGCCCGACCCGGTCGGCGAGCAGGTGATCAGCCGCGAGGCCGCCGACACCGTGACCTCGGTGCTGACCGGCGTGGTCGCCGACGGTACGGCGAAGGTGTCCGTGGCGGAGAACCCGGCCCGCGACGGCCGCAAGGTCGCCGGCAAGACCGGTACCTCCGACGACAACCTCTCGGCCTGGTTCACCGGCTACACCCCGGACCTGGTCACCTCGGTCGGCCTGTTCGGTGAGGACGCCAAGACCGGCGCCCAGACCAAGCTGTACAAGACCGCCGGACTGGACCGCGTCAACGGCGGTGGGTTCCCGGCGCAGATCTGGGCGGCGTACACCTTCGGGGTGGCGGGGAAGAACACCAAGTTCGACCTGGACACCGACCAGGGCGCCGCGGTCCAGCCGACCTGGACCCCGACCGTGTCGGAAACCCCGTCGGAGACGCCTTCGGAAACCCCGTCGGAGACGCCTTCGGAAACTCCCTCGGAGACGCCTTCGGAGACTCCGTCGGAAACCCCGTCCGAGACGCCGTCGCAGTCCCCGCCGACCGGTGAGGTGAGCACACCGGCCGAGTCGTCGACCTCACCGCTGAACCCGTTCGACCCGGCCGACGAGGACCAGTAGCGACGAAGAGAGGGCGCCCGGTGACCACCGGGCGCCCTCTCTCTCGTTCTCCTAGCCCCTGTTGAGCTCGAACCACACCACCTTGCCGGTGCTCAGCCGGGTGGCGCCCCAGCGCCGGGCGAGCCGGTTGACGAGGTAGAGCCCGCGCCCGCCCTCGTCGGTGGCCCGGGCCTGGCGCAGACGCGGCAGCTGCGGCACGTCGTCCCCGACCTCGCACCGCAGCACGTCGGTCCGCAGCAGCCGGAGCGTCACCGGACGCGTCGCGTACCGCACGGCGTTCGTCACGACCTCACTGACCAGCAGCTCGACGGAGTCGGTCAGGTCCTCCATGCCCCACCGGGACAGCGCCCGCCGCGCGAGCCGCCGGGCACGGCCCGGGGCCGCGTCCTCCGGCTCCAGGAACCAGTACGCCACATCACTGGGCGCGATCCCGTCGAAGCGCGCCGCGAGCAGCGCGATGTCGTCGTCCCGGTCGCCGGGACCGAGCATGTCCAGCACCTCGTCGCACAGCGCCTCCAGCGGCGGCGGATGATCCGGACCGGTCAGCTGCGCGGTCGCGGCGAGCTTCTCCCGCAACTGCTCTATCCCGGTCCACACGTCCCTGAGGCGGGACTCGACGAGCCCGTCGGTGTACAGCAGCAGCGTCGCCCCGGCCGGCGCGTCCAGCTCCACGGCCTCGAAGTCCACGCCGCCGACTCCGATCGGCGCGCCCGGCGGCACCCGGAGCACCTCGGCCCGGCCGCCCAGATGCAGCAGCACCGGCGGCGGATGACCGGCGTTGGCGATGGTGATCCGGTGCGAGACCGGGTCGTAGACGGCGTAGAGGCAGGTCGCCATGCGGTCGGTACCGAGCCGCTGGGCCTGTTCGTCGAGGTGGTGCAGCACCTCCTGCGGGGGCAGGTCGAGCCCGGCGAGGGTCTGCGCGGTCGTCCGCAGCTGGCCCATGATCGCCGCGGAGGTCATGGAGTGGCCCATGACGTCACCCACGACCAGCGCGACCCGGCTGCCGGGCAGCGGGATCGCGTCGTACCAGTCACCGCCGACCCGGGCCGTCTCGGCGGCCGGCAGATAGCGCGAGGCCAGCCGTACGCCGGTCGGCCGCGGGAGCGTCTCGGGCAGCATGGTGCGCTGGAGCTCGTCGGCGATGTACGCCTCACGGCCGTAGAGGACCGCCTTGTCGATGCCCAGCGCGCTGTGCGTGGCGAGCTGGGCGGCGACGAGCAGGTCGTCCGGGTCGAAGGGGATGCGGTCGGGGCGGCGCAGGAACAGGGCCGCTCCGATCACCCGGCGCCGGCCGCGCAGCGGGGCGAGGATCGCCCGCCTGCCGGACGGTACGGCGAACTCGCAGCCCTCGCCGAGCAGTTCCGGCAGCGCGGCATGGGCGGCGGGGGTGTCCGTGGAGGCCGGGGCACCCCGCGCACCCCCTCCGCGAGGGCGCTGCCGGAGCTGCTCGGCGAGGGCTGCGAGTTCGCCGTACCGTC
>NZ_LJBR01000287.1 GCF_001282115.1 Streptomyces sp. NRRL B-24085
GTCCCGGACGGGGGCGGGGTGGTCGACGGCGGGGTCGTGCCCGGGGAGCCGGGGGTGCTCGGCCTCGGCGTGTGCGGCGCGCTCGGAGTCGAGGGCGAGGACGGCGAGGTGGTCGAGCCGCCGCTGCCGTCGCTGCGGCTGCCCGGGACGGTGCCGGTGCCGTCGGGGATCTCGTGGGTGCCCTTGCGGAAGTACTCCAGCCACGAAAGGACCGTGTTCACGTAGTGCCGCGAGGGGTTGTAGCTGAGGATCGCCTGGTCCAGGTCGGCGCTGTCCGACAGGTCCCAGTCGTAGCGGCACAGGTAGTGACCGGTGGCGAGAGCGGCGTCGTAGATGTTGTTCGGGTCCTTCACCCCGTCGCCGTTGCCGTCGCGGCCGGCCCACGCCCACGTGGACGGGATGAACTGCATGGGCCCGACGGCCGAGTCGTAGGCGCTGTCGCCGTCGTAGGCACCGTTGTCGGTGTCCTTGATGAGGGCGAAGCCGTTGCCGTCGAGCTGCGGGCCGAGGATCTTGGAAGTCGTGGTGCCGTTCGCGTCGACCCGGCCGCCGCGTGCCTGGCCCGACTCGACCTGGCCGATGGCGGCGAGGAGCTGCCAGGGCAGGTTGCAGCCCGGCTTGGACTCCTGGAGTTCGGCCGCCGCCTTCTTGTAGGCGTCGAGGACGGTCGCGGGGATGCCCGCCTCGGACTGGAGCGGGGAGGAGGTGGCGGTGCCGATGGTCGGCGCAGGGCTCGGGGTGTTCAGCGGCGGCAGGTCCGTGTAGTACGGCGAGTTGCCGGTCGCGCCGTCACCGGTGGCCGCGTCGGGAGTGGGCTGGGCGTCGGCGGCGGTGGATCTGCCGTTGTCGTCGACCGTGGCCCCCGGTGCCTGGGAGGCGGACAGTGCCGCGACCGCGGCCGCGGCCACGGCGGTGGTCACCGCTCCCTTGCGCAGCCTCCTGCCGAATTGCGCCGCCATAAAGTGAACCCCTCCTGTGGACGCCCGAGCGCCCTTTTCCGTCTGTCGCTCTCGTCCAGTTGTGACAGTCGAACCGTCCTGGAGGTTGCCCCTGGGACGCGCGGTAATTCCTGATTCGCACGTTCGACCGAGCTCCCCAGCGCGGTGACCCGTGTGACCCTACGACAACTTCCTTTTCCCGGACACCGGTTCGTGCCCGATATTCACCGGTTGGCCATGTTCGATCGGTGCGGGTTCGCGTCGCCCATACTGGACGGGACCGATCGTCCGGGCCGTCGCCCGGCCAACACCCGCCACGAGGAGCCCCGTTGCCGTTCACCCTCAGCCACGCGGCGGCGGTGCTGCCCGCGGTGCGCACCGACGGAACGGGCCGGGGTCGTCTGGTTCCGGCCGTGCTCGTGGCCGGATCCTTCTCGCCCGACATGACCTACTACGCGGCAAGTGTCGTGTCCGGGGCGATGGAGTTCGGCGCCGTCACGCACTCCTTCGCGGGTGTCCTCACGGTCGACGTGCTCGTCGCCTGGGCCCTGGTGGGCCTGTGGCTGGTGCTGCGCGAGCCGCTGGTGGCCCTGCTGCCACGGGGGCGGCAGGGCGGGGTGGCGGCGCTGCTGCGCTGCGGGGCGCCACGCGCACGCGTGCGTACGTCACTGGCCGTGCGTTGGTACGCCTCCGCCGTCGTCGGGGCGCTGACCCATGTCGTGTGGGACGCGTTCACCCATCACGACCGATGGGGGATGCGGCTCTTCCCCGTCCTCGGCCGGGAGGTGGCCGGCTCGCCCCTGTACTGGTACCTCCAGTACGGCGGTTCGGCGCTGGCCGCGGTGGTCATCGCGGTGTTCTGCGGGCACGCGCTGCGCCGGGCCCCGGTGTCGGGCGAGCCGCTCGGTGTCCCGGTGCTGTCGGTGCGGGACAGGTGGTGGGCCGTGGCCGTGATCGGCGGCTGCATGGCGGTGGGCGCGTTGCAGCGGGCCTCGCGGTGGTGGGAGTACTGGGGTTCCACCGCGAAGCCCTGGGAACTGATCCCGACTCTCTGCTTCGGCGCGGGCGCCGGTCTGCTGCCCGGCGTCCTGCTGTACGCCGCCGGGGTCAGGCTGTGGCGCCCGGCCCCGGTGTCCGGCGCCCGGGAAGAGACCGGTCTCCCGCTCGCTCGCTGACGGCGTCCGCGGGTGCGACGAACACCGTCATGGTCGGCATCGGACGGGACCGGGGCAGCAGGGTGAGGGCGAGAGCGAGGTAACTCAGGGCCAGCTCGGCCCACAGCCTCGGACCGGACGGCTCCTGACGTCCTACGACGTCCCGCTCGCGGCGGGCGACGCGGTGCCGTAGTTCCGTGGCGGCGTGGCCCAGGGCGGTGCTGAGGCGGACGCCCGCTCGCGCCCGGCGCAGGAGACTCGCCAGGTCGGAGGGGATGCGGGCGGTGCTTGCGGCGGCCGCGTGGGCCGGAACCGGGGGCCGTACGGACGGGGCCTTGTCGGCGTGCGCCGGTGCCTGCGTCCGTCCGGGGACCGCCCGGCCGTGGAGCATGCGTATACCCATGACGGCATCCTGGCCGGGGCGGCGAGCGGGGGCGCGGCGGTGGGAGCC
>NZ_LJBR01000288.1 GCF_001282115.1 Streptomyces sp. NRRL B-24085
CGGGCGGACACCCCCCACCCCGTCCCCTCACCGCCGTACGCGGCTACAGGTGCGTCCCCATGACCCACCCCCAGGGGCGCGGGGAACTGCGCGACCAGCCACGACACACGTTCCATCGTGGCGGGGGTGACTACACCCACCCAGGGGCGCGGGGAACTGCGCGACCAGCCACGACACACGTTCCGTCGTGGCGGGGGTGACTACACCCACTCAGGGGCGCGGGGAACTGCGCGACCAGCCCCCACGCCCCCGCACCCTTCGACGAACCCGCGGGCCACCCCTACGCGCCCGCCATCTCCAGCACCCGCTCCTCCTCACGGGTCCCCACGACCCGCTTCCCGGAGGGAATCAGCAGGGCCGCGATCCCGGCGAGGGCCACCACGCCCGCCCCGGTGACCAGTGCCGGTCGCAGGCCGTCCACGAAGGACTGGCCGCTCTCGTAGCCGCCCTGCGAGGAGAAGATGGACGCCATGACGGCGATGCCCAGCGCCCCGCCCACCTCACGCAGCGCGTTGTTCGCCCCGGACGCGATGCCCTGTTCCCTGGGCAGCACGCTCGACATCACCAGGTTGGACGCGGGGGCGAAGAACAGGGCCATGCCGATGCCGCTGAGGACGAGACCGGGAAGCTGCGCGCCGTAGGACGCATCGACCGTGACCACGGACGCCATGTACGCGAGACCCGCCGCCTGGAAGAAGAGCCCCGTGGCGACGACCGGGCGGCCTCCGATGCGGTCGGAGAGGATCCCCGCGATCGGCGCGACGAGCATCGGCATGCCGGTCCAGGGCAGCATCCGCAGGCCCGCCTCGGTGGGCGAGTAGCCGAGGACGCCCTGCATGTACTGGCTGAGCAGGAAGATCGAGCCGAACATGCCGAGGAACATGAGGAGGCTCGCCGCGTTGATGCCGGAGAAGGCGCGGGAGCGGAACAGCCGCATCGGGAGCATGGGGTTCTTGGCCCGCGTGCTGTAGAGGACGAACGCGGCGAGCAGCGCGGCCCCCGCGAACAGGGCCAGCAGGACCACGGAGTCGGTCCAGCCGTCGGACGGGCCGCGGACCAGGCCGTAGACGACGCCGAAGAGACCGCCGCTGGCGAGCAGCGTGCCGGGGATGTCGAGCCGCGCACCGGTGCCGTGGGACTCGGCGAGGCGGAGGCGGGCGAGGGGCAGCAGGGCGATGCCGAGCGGGACGTTCAGCCAGAAGATCCACTGCCAGGAGATGTGTTCGGTGAGGCTGCCGCCGATCAGCGGCCCGGAGGCGACCGCGAGCCCGTTGACGGCGCCCCAGATCCCGTACGCCATCCCGCGCTTGGCCGCGGGCACGGCCGCCGTGAGGAGGGTGAGCGTGAGGGGCATCATGATCGCCGCTCCCACGCCCTGGACCGCGCGGGCGGCGATGAGGGAGTCGATGCCGGGGGCCAGGGCCGCGGCCGCCGACGCGCCGGTGAAGACCGTGAGGCCGGCCAGGAAGAGGCGGCGGCGGCCGAAGCGGTCACCGAGTGCCGCGCCGGTCATCAGCAGGACGGCGAAGGTGAGCGTGTAGGCGCTGACGGTCCATTCGAGGTCGTGCAGCGCCCCGCCGAGGTCCTCCCGGATGGAGGGCAGGGCGGTGGTGACGACGAGGTTGTCCAGGGCTGCCATGAATCCGGCGACGCTGGTGATGACGAGGGCCCAGACCGCTCCCCCGCGCCGTGCGGTCGGTGTGGCTTGTGCTGTCGGCTGTGACATCGCTCCCCCAACGGGTGATCGTTGGTTAGTTATTGATTACTAAGTTTCTCGATCATGAAAAGGCGCCGACGACGCCTCGGTCGTGGATTCTCAGTGCTCCAGTCGGCCCTTGAGCCGTGCCGACGGGTACATGCCTTCCCAGACCCGGTGTCCGGGCGGGAAACCCATCGCCACCAGGCAGTTGATCAGCATTCCGTACGCCAGGAAGGTCGTCGTCTCGTTGGCGTCGGCGCCCAGCGGCAGGTGGACGGTGTCCCACAGCCGCATCCAGCCGGCCCGCACCGCCTCGCCGAACTCGTGGTCACCCTCCTGCTCGGCGGCCCCCACGGCGATGTACATCTGCATCTGCATCAGCAGCCACTCGGGCCGCTCCGCGATGACCCGGGTGTACGCGTTCGCCATGGAATGCAGGGCTTCCTCGCCCTCCAGCCCCTTCGAGGCCTCCTCGAAAGTGCGGACGGTGTCCTCCATGCAGCGCTCCGCCACGGCCAGGAAGATCGCCTTCTTCCCCGGGAAGAGCCGGAAGAGATACGGCTGCGAGACCCCGACCCGCTTGGCGATCGCCTCGGTCGACGTGCCGTGGTAGCCGCCACGGGCGAACTCGATCGTCGCCTCGCGGATGACGCTCTCGCGCCTCTCCTCTGCACTCATCCTGGCCATGCGACTAAGTTAGTACTCAATCACTAACTTTGCAAGACCGGTCGTGCGACGGATGAGTAAGGGGCGCCCCGCAATGGAGGGCGCCCCTTACCGGACCGTCGGATCCGGCGCTCAGGCCAGCCGTACGACCGCTCGCGACATGCCCAGCACCTTCTGCCCGGCGCTGGTCGCCGTGAGGTCGACGCGGACCGTGTTGTCGTCGAGCTTGGCGGCGACCTTGGCGCTGACCTCGATCGTGGCGCCCTGGTCGTCGTTGGGGACGACGACCGGCTTGGTGAAGCGGACGCCGTACTCGACGACCGCGCCCGGGTCGCCGACCCAGTCGGTGACCACGCGGATCGCCTCGGCCATGGTGAACATGCCGTGCGCGATGACGTCCGGCAGCCCGACCTCCTTGGCGAACTTCTCGTTCCAGTGGATGGGGTTGAAGTCCCCGGAGGCGCCCGCGTACTGGACGAGGGTGGCACGCGTCACGGGGAAGGAACGGCCGGGCAGTTCGGTGCCGACCTCGACGTCGCCGTATGCGATCTTCGCCGTCATGTTCTTTGTCACGCCTCCTCTGCCGCGCGCGCGACCAGCTTGGTCCAGGCGGTCACGACGTGCTCGCCGGCCTCGTCGTGGACCTCGCCGCGGATGTCCAGGATGTCGTTGCCCGCCAGGGACTTGATCGCCTCGATGGTGGAGGTGACGGTCAGCCGGTCACCGGCGCGCACGGGGCGGACGTAGGCGAACTTCTGGTCGCCGTGCACCACGCGGCTGTAGTCCAGGCCGAGCTGCGGGTCCTGCACGACCTGTCCGGCGGCCTTGAAGGTGATCGCGAAGACGAAGGTCGGCGGGGCGACGACATCGGGGTGGCCGAGCGCCTTGGCGGCCTCCGGGTCCGTGTACGCCGGGTTGGTGTCGCCCACCGCCTCGGCGAACTCACGGATCTTCTCCCGGCCCACCTCATAGGGGTCGGTGGGCGGGTAGGTCCGCCCCACGAAGGACTGGTCGAGCGCCATGGGCTCGGCACCTCCTGGTTGCTCTACTGGCCGGTATCGGGTCCCTCAACGACGCGAGGCCGCCCCCGATCTCTCGGGGACGGCCTCGTGTACGAGCCTGATTTATCGCGTTTCGCGGTGCGCGGTGTGCGCGTTGCAACGCGGGCAGTGCTTCTTCATCTCCAGTCGGTCCGGGTTGTTACGCCGGTTCTTCTTGGTGATGTAGTTCCGCTCCTTGCACTCCACGCAGGCCAGCGTGATCTTCGGGCGGACGTCGGTGGCAGCCACGTGAGTGCTCCTTGACGAACGGATAGGATGGTTTAACGCATAGAAGAGTAGCCGATCGAAGGACCGACCCCGCAATCGGCTACCGTCAGTAGCGGTGACCGGACTTGAACCGGTGACACAGCGATTATGAGCCGCTTGCTCTACCGACTGAGCTACACCGCTGTGATGCGATCCGTTCCCGCCTCGCGACGGGAACCTCACACACCAGAGCCCCAATACGGAATCGAACCGTAGACCTTCTCCTTACCATGGAGACGCTCTGCCGACTGAGCTATTGGGGCGAGCGATGAAGACATTACACGCTCCGCCGCCGTTCGCCCAAATCCGTTTCGCGGCGCCCTGGGTGCCTTGATCGGCCCGGTTCCCGGGGGCCACGACAGCCCCTCCCGTACGGCGGACCACACCGGTACGACTATTGCGCTCCTCCCCGTCGAGGTCGTGCCGCCGTCCTAGGCTCGACTCACTCTGCGTGATCTTGCGTCCGTTGCGCGGTTCCGGCGGCTCCGGGCCCCGCAGCCCCGAGCCCCTGGAGCGCGATGCCCGACAGCCAGCCGCAGCCGCACCACTCCTCGTCCTCGTCGGGTGCCGCGTCGTCGGGCCGGGCCGCAGGGGCCGGTCTCCTGCTGTGCGGGGCGCGGCTCACCGACGGCAGGACGGTGGACGTACGGCTGGGCGGCGGGCGCATCGAGGCGGTCGGTACGGCCGGGAGCCTGGCCGGCGGCGGCACTCGCGCGTGCGGCGCACGGGTGGATCTCAGCGGCTGTCTGCTCCTGCCGGCCCCGGCCGAGCCGCACGCCCACGGCGACACCGCGCTGTCGGCCGACGCCGAGGGCCCGGTCTCCCCCGATCCCCGTGACGTCCAGCGTCGGGCCACCGAGGCCGCTCTCCTCCAGCTCGGGCACGGGGCGACCGCGCTACGGGCACACGTGCGCGTGGGCGACGTGCAGGGGCTGGGCGCGCTGGCCGCCGTACTCCAGGCGCGGCGGTCGCTGCGCGGGCTCACCGAGCTCACGGCCGTGGCGATGCCCCGGGTGCTGACCGGGGTGGCCGGGGCCGAAGGGCTCGCGATGCTGCGGGACGCGCTGAAGATGGGCGCCTCGGTGGTCGGCGGCTGTCCCGATCTCGACCCCGATCCGACCGGCTACGCGGAGGCGGTCCTGGAGGTCGCCTCCGAGCACGGCTGCCCCGTCGACCTGCACACCGACGCCACCGACCCGGCCCGGCTCGCCCGCCTCGCCGCCATGGCCGGGGGTCTGCGGCCCGGCGTGACCCTCGGCCCCTGCGCGGGCCTCGACCGGCTCCCCCCGGAGGCCGTCTCCCGCACCGCAGACCAGCTGGCCGCGGCCGGGGTCGCCGTGGTGTGCCTGCCGCAGGGCGGCTGCGCGGGCGTGGACGGCCGGGGCACCGCTCCGGTACGGCTGCTGCGCGCGGCCGGGGTACGGGTGGCCGCCGGCAGCGGCGCGCTGCGGGACGCCTGCAACCCCGTGGGCCGCGGCGACCCGCTGGAGGCCGCCTACCTGCTGGCCTCCCGGTACGGGCTGCGGCCGGAGGACGCCTACGACGCGGTGAGCACGTCGGCCCGGGCTGTCCTCGGCCTGCCCGAGGTGCGCGTGGAGGCGGGTTTCCCGGCCGAGTTGCTCGCGGTCCGCGGCGACAGCCTGGCCGGCGCGCTCTCCCTGGCCTACAGCCGGATCGTGGTGCACCGGGGGCGCGTGGTGGCACGGACGAGCGCGGTACGCGAGTACTGCAACTCCGCGGCGGCGGAGGAGTTGGGGCTGCCTCGGCAGGGGCGGGGGC
>NZ_LJBR01000289.1 GCF_001282115.1 Streptomyces sp. NRRL B-24085
GCGGGGGCCTCGGCAGCGGCCGGAGCCGCACCCGGGGCGCCGATGACGGCGAGCTTGGCGCCGACCTCGGCCGTCTCGTCCTCGCCGACCACGATCTCCAGCAGCACACCGGAGGTGGGCGCCGGGATCTCGGTGTCGACCTTGTCCGTGGAGACCTCGAGCAGCGGCTCGTCGGCCTCGACGGACTCGCCGACCTCCTTCAGCCACCGGGTGACGGTGCCCTCGGTGACGGACTCGCCCAGCGCGGGCAGGACGACGTCCGTGCCCTCGGCGGAGCCGCCGCCGGAAGCGGCCTCGGCGGTGGGAGCGGGCGCCGGGGCGGCCTGCTCGGTGGAGGGCGCGGCAGCGGCCGGCTCCGGGGCGGGCTCGGCGACCGGCTCGGCGGCCGGGGCCTGCTCGGCGGCCGGGGCCGGGGCAGCGGCCGGGGCGCCGGTGCCGTCGTCGATCACGGCCAGCTCGGCACCGACCTCGACCGTCTCGTCCTCGGCGACCTTGATGGAGGCCAGGACGCCGGCGGCGGGGGAGGGGATCTCGGTGTCGACCTTGTCGGTCGAGACCTCGAGCAACGGCTCGTCGGCCTCTACGCGCTCACCCTCGGCCTTCAGCCAGCGGGTGACGGTGCCCTCGGTGACGCTCTCGCCGAGCGCCGGAAGGGTTACGGAAACCGCCATGGTTTCGGTTGCTCCTTACGAATTGCGGAAGTCTGTGTCGTCGCTTCGTCGACCGAGGGTCAGTCGTGCGAGTGGAGCGGCTTGCCGGCCAGCGCCAGGTGCGCCTCGCCGAGCGCCTCGCTCTGCGTCGGGTGGGCGTGGATGAGCTGGGCGACCTCGGCCGGCAGCGCTTCCCAGTTGTAGATCAGCTGGGCCTCGCCGACCTGCTCGCCCATGCGGTCGCCGACCATGTGGACGCCGACCACGGCACCGTCCTTCACCTGGACGAGCTTGATCTCGCCCGCGGTGTTGAGGATCTTGCTCTTGCCGTTGCCCGCGAGGTTGTACTTCAGAGCGACGACCTTGTCCGCGCCGTAGATCTCCTTGGCCTTGGCCTCGGTGATGCCCACGGAGGCGACCTCGGGGTGGCAGTACGTCACCCGCGGGACGCCGTCGTAGTCGATCGGAACGGTCTTCAGACCGGCCAGACGCTCCGCGACCAGGATGCCCTCGGCGAAGCCGACGTGCGCGAGCTGGAGCGTGGGGACCAGGTCACCGACGGCGGAGATGGTCGGGACGTTGGTGCGCATGTACTCGTCGACCAGGACGTAGCCGCGGTCCATCGCGACGCCCTGCTCCTCGTAGCCGAGACCGGCGGAGACGGGCCCGCGGCCGACGGCCACCAGCAGCACCTCGGCCTCGAACTCCTTGCCGTCGGCGAGGGTGACCTTGACGCCGTCCTGGGTGTACTCGGCCTTCTGGAAGAAGGTGCCGAGGTTGAACTTGATGCCGCGCTTGCGGAACGCGCGCTCGAGAAGCTTGGAGGAGTTCTCGTCCTCGACCGGGACGAGGTGCTTGAGGCCCTCGATGACGGTCACGTCGGAGCCGAAGGACTTCCACGCGGAGGCGAACTCGACGCCGATGACGCCGCCGCCCAGGATGATCGCGGACTTCGGCACGCGGTCCAGGACGAGGGCGTGGTCGGAGGAGATGATCCGGTTGCCGTCGATCTCCAGGCCCGGCAGCGACTTCGGCACGGAGCCGGTCGCGAGCAGGACGTGGCGGCCCTGGATGCGCTGGCCGTTGACATCGACGGAGGTCGGCGACGACAGCCGGCCCTCACCCTCGATGTAGTGGACCTTCCGGGAGGCGACCAGGCCCTGGAGGCCCTTGTACAGACCGGCGATCACGCCGTCCTTGTACTTGTGCACCCCGGCGATGTCGATGCCCTCGAAGGTGGCCTTCACACCGAACTGCTCGCTCTCGCGGGCCTGGTCGGCGATCTCGCCCGCGTGCAGCAGGGCCTTGGTGGGGATGCATCCCCGGTGCAGGCAGGTACCGCCGACCTTGTCCTTCTCGATCAGGGCGACGTCAAGCCCCAGCTGCGCCCCGCGCAGGGCCGCGGCGTAGCCGCCACTACCACCGCCGAGGATCACTAGGTCGAAAACGGTGCTGGCGTCGTTCGCCACGTCACGTCCTCCATGCATGTACGCCGTACGCCGGTCTCCAGTGACCGGGCGGCGGCTGGTGTCCGGCCGCTCTTTCTTCGGCCCTGTGGTGGGGGCCCTGTCCTGCCGAGCCCCATCTTCGCACTTGTCAGCACCGAACGAGACGCCGGGCCGGGGTGTGAGACACCACACGCTCACATGAGAAAGCAGGCACCGGTGAGACTTTTCGACCAGGGGCGCGGTGACACACCCAGGGGCGCGGGGAACTGCGCGACAAGCCACAACGGGCCCGCAGCCGCCCACGCCCCTCGGGAACTGAGCTCTCAGGCGGACATCAGCCCAGGTCACCCGCGGCGGTCAGCTCGGCCAGCCGCACCAGCGTCCGCACCGCGGACCCCGTGCCGCCCTTGGGGGTGTACCCGAACGGCCCCCCGTCGTTGAACGCCGGCCCCGCGATGTCGAGGTGCGCCCACGGGATGCCCTCGCCCACGAACTCCCGCAGGAAGAGCCCGGCGACCAGTCCGCCGCCCATCCGCTCACCCATGTTCGCGATGTCGGCGGTGGGGGAGTCCATCCCCTTGCGCAGGTGCTCCGGCAGCGGCATCGGCCACGCCGGCTCCCCGACCTCCTCCGCGGCCTCGTGCACCGCGGTGCGGAACGCGTCGTCGTTGGCCATGATCCCGAAAGTCCGGCTGCCGAGGGCGAGCATCATCGCCCCGGTCAGCGTCGCCACGTCGACGATCGCGTCCGGCTTCTCCGCCGACGCCGCCCACAGGGCGTCCGCCAGCACCAGCCGGCCCTCGGCGTCGGTGTTGAGCACCTCCACCGTCTTGCCGCTGTACATCCGCAGCACGTCACCCGGGCGCGTGGCGGACCCCGACGGCATGTTCTCGGCCAGCGCCAGCCAGCCGGTCACGTTGACCTCGAGACCCAGCCGCGCCGCCGAGACCACGGCCGCGAACACCGCCGCCGCGCCGCTCATGTCGCACTTCATCGTCTCGTTGTGGCCCGCCGGCTTCAGCGAGATGCCGCCCGAGTCGTAGGTGATGCCCTTGCCGACCAGCGCGAGGTGCTTCTTCGCCTTGGACGAGGTGTACGACAGCTTCACCAGCCGCGGCCCGGACGCCGACCCGGCGCCGACGCCGAGGATGCCGCCGTAGCCGCCCTTCTCCAGGGCCTTCACGTCGAGCACCTGCACCTTGAGGCCGTGCTCCTTGCCCGCCGCCTGCACGATCGCGGCGAAGGCCTCGGGGTTCAGGTCGTTGGGCGGGGTGTTGACCAGGTCGCGCGCGCGGTTGAGCTCCTCGGAGACCGCGACGGCCCGGGCGAGCGCCGCCTTGTACGCGGCGTCGCGCGGCTTGCCGCCCAGCAGCGTGGCCTCGGCCAGCGGCGCCTTGCCGTTCTTGGCCTTGGGGTTCCTGCCGTTCTCCTTGTAGGTGTCGAAGGAGTACGCCCCGAGCAGCACGCCCTCGGCGACCGCGCCGAGGCCGGCGGCGTCGCCCAGGGGGAGCGCGAACGCGGCCTTCTTCGAGCCGGCCAGCGCGCGGGCGGCGACACCGGCCGCCTTGCGCAGCGCCTCCGGGTCGAAGGAGGAGTCCTTCTCGGGCTCGGCGCCCAGGCCGACCGCCACCACGAGGGGGGCCTTGATGCCGGAGGGCGCGGGCAGCTTCGTCACCTCGCCCTCGGCGCCGGAGGCGCCGAGGGTCTCCAGGACACCGGCGAGCCTGCCGTCGTACGCCTTGTCCACGGCCTCGGCGCCCGGTGCCACGACCAGGTCCC
The DNA here is from genome assembly GCF_001282115.1 of Streptomyces sp. NRRL B-24085. GTDB lineage: Bacteria > Actinomycetota > Actinomycetes > Streptomycetales > Streptomycetaceae > Streptomyces. Next base: position 3,878 of record NZ_LJBR01000289.1, read on the forward strand.
CGGACCTGGACGCGGTGCCCTTGGCGACACCGATCACGATCGCGTCGGCCCGCAGGCCGGGCGCCGCGGAGGTGCTGAGAGTGAGAGCAGTCACGGTGGTGAATTCTCGCTTCCGATGTGAAGTTGCGTGGGTCGAGCGGGTGGGTCGACCGGGCCCGACGGCCGACCCTAGTTCTTGTCCGAAACCGGATCCCGATCGGGGCCTTCACCCCTGTCGGCGACCACCCGGGACGAGCCTACGCTCGGGTCGGCCGAGCGTACCTCCGGCTGCGGGACAGGAGATCATTCCCGGGGTACCCTGCCGCCCTCCCTTGGAGTCCGTCCGTTGAAACGCCCTCTCCTGCTCGTCGCCCTGCTCCTGCTGATATCCGGATGCTCGACCGCGTCCGACCCCGACCCCGACCCCGGGCCGGACGAGTCCCGCTGGCGGCCGCGCCCCGGCGTGGCCTGGCAGTGGCAGCTGACCGGTCGCGTCGACACGTCCGTGGACGTGCCGGTGTACGACATCGACGGCTTCGACCAGTCCCGGGCCGTGGTGTCCGCGCTGCACGACAAGGGCCGCAAGGTCATCTGCTACCTCTCCACCGGCGCGTGGGAGGACTGGCGCCCCGACGCCGGCGAGTTCCCGGAGTCGGTGATCGGGCGCGGCAACGGCTGGGAGGGGGAGCGCTGGCTCGACATCCGCGCCGTCGACGTCCTGGAACCGCTGATGGCCGACCGCCTCGACATGTGCCGCGAGAAGGGCTTCGACGCGGTGGAGCCGGACAACATGGACGGCTACCGCAACCGCACCGGCTTCGAACTGACGGCGGCCGACCAGCTCCGCTACAACCGCCTGATCGCCCGACTGGCCCACGAGCGCGGCATGTCGGTCGGCCTGAAGAACGACCTCGACCAGATCCCAAAACTGGTCGGCGACTTCGACTTCGCGGTCAACGAGCAGTGCGCGCAGTACGGCGAGTGCGGGGACATGAAGCCGTTCGTCGACGCCGGCAAGGCGGTCTTCCACGTCGAGTACGAGATACCCACCAGCCGCTTCTGCGCCGAGTCCCGGCGTCTGCGGCTGAGTTCGATGCTGAAGAAGTACGAGCTCGGGGTGTGGCGCGAGGCCTGCTAGAAGTCCAGCGACAGGACCACCAGCGCGGTCGTCGCCGCCGTCTCCGCCAGCCCCCCGAACACGTCCCCGGTCACCCCGCCGAAGCGGCGCGTGCAGTGCCGCAGGAGGAGCTCGGCCACCGCCACCGCGGCCGCGACCGCGAGGACCGCGCGGACGACGTCGTACGACCCGAGGAGCGCCCCCGCCCCGGCCGCGCCCAGCGTCACGGCGGCCGCCGCGAGCACCGCGCCCCGCACCGGGAC